>CAZKWN010000110.1:0-1509 GCA_964556605.1 uncultured Candidatus Saccharibacteria bacterium | reverse complement strand
ATAACTATATTTTTTGTATTTAAATCAACCTCCGCTTTTGCTCCTCCTTTTATCCCGGCGAGAGCAAGCGGATCTTTTTCATCGGCAATTATTAAAATTGATTCATCTAAGGTAATTTCTTTCTTATCAAGGGTAGTAATTTTTTCGCCAACTTTTCCATTTCTAATTATAATTTTCGGGCTTTTTAATTTATCCAGATCAAAACAGTGAATCGGCTGGCCTAAATCAAACATAACAAAATTTGCGGCGTCCACAATGTTGTTTATGGATTTTTGTCCTATGGCATTCAATTTTTCTTTAAGCCAAGCCGGGCTTTCTACGACTTTTACATTTCTCACAATACGACCCATATAGCGAAGGCATTTTTCGTCTTGTATCTTAATTTCAAGCTTGGTTTGTTTTGGTTCAAAAGTTTTATATTTTTTTTCTTTAATTTTTAAATCAAAAATGGCGGAAATTTCTTTCGCGATTCCCCAATGCGAAAGGCAATCATGGGCTCTATCCGGCAGAATTTTAATATCAAAAATTGTATCTTCTCCCGCCTTTTCCATTTCCTCGATTTCAAAAGAATGAAAAATGATTCCCTCGGAAATTTTTTCCGGTTCCGGCAATTTTTCTTCAAAATAATTTTGCAACCAATTATAACTGACTTTCATATTAAAATTGATTGAATCTTAAATCCCCTTGATAAGCGGGCCTTATGTCGGGCATTACGTATTTTATAACCATCAATCTTTCTAGCCCCGGACCAAAAGCAAAGCCCTGGTATTTTTTTGAGTCTATTCCGCAATTCTCTAATACTTTCGGATTAACCATTCCGGCTCCGCCCATTTCAATCCAGCGCCCTTTGTATTTTAAATCAAACTCAATTGATGGCTCGGTAAAGGGAAAGAAGCTTGGTCGAAAACGAAGATTGGTGTCCTCTCCCAGCATTTTTTTATAAAAATGAGAAAGAATTCCTTTTAAATTCGCCATGGAGATATCTTCCCCGATCATCAGCCCTTCAATCTGATAAAATTGCATTTCGTGGGTTGCATCGGTCGCCTCGTTACGAAAACACTTACCGACGGAAATAACCGCAAAGGGCGGCTTCTTGCCGGACTTTGCAAAACTTTCCATATACCGAATTTGCACATTGGAAGTGTGCGTTCTGAGAACCTTTCCATCCTCCCCTTTAATATAAAAAGTGTCTTGCATGTCACGAGCCGGATGATCTTTGGGAACATTCAACGCGTCAAAGTTGTGCCACACGTCTTCAAGCTCAGGACCGGCGGCAACTTCAAAACCCAAGTCGGTAAAAATCTTCACGGCTTGATTTATAACTATAGAAAGCGGATGCTCCCTGCCCGCTGCGGCGGATAAATTTTTTTTGATTTCTTTATCCATTTATTTTAGTGATGGCTTTTATTAATGGAAAAGATATCTTTTCCATCTTCCCCCATTTTGTGTTCTATTTTAAACTTTTGACCCTTTGCATCGTAGAAATGAGCCTCTCCGCTACTTTTGGCT
>CAZKWN010000109.1:0-1572 GCA_964556605.1 uncultured Candidatus Saccharibacteria bacterium | reverse complement strand
ATAAAAATAAAGAGTCTGGCGGGGGAACAGAAAATGAAGAAGAAACAGAGGCGGAACCGATGATCTAACTAGCTAACTAGCTAACTAGCTAACTAGCTAACTAGCTAATAGCTTGCAGAAAATACAAAATCAAGTAGATTTTTACTAATTTTATGTTAATATATCACACATGAGCAAGGATTATTATGAAACACTAGGAATAAATAAGGGCGCATCCAAGGACGAAATCAAAAAGGCCTTTTATAAGCTGGCGCAAAAATATCATCCTGACAAAAAGGGCGGAAATGAAGCCAAATTCAAGGAAGTAAACGAGGCTTACCAAGTGCTTTCGGATGACGCCAAGCGTTCAAAATACGACCAATTCGGGGCCGGATTTGAAAACGCGGGAGCGGGATACAGCGGAGGAGGCCAGGGATTCGGAGGTTTTGATTTCTCTCAAGGCTTTCAAAACGGCGGGGCCGATTTTGATTTCGGAAATTTGAACGACATTTTCAGCGATTTCTTCCAAGGAGGCATGGGCGGTAGTCGACCACAGGCTAGGCGCGGCAGGGATATTTCCACTGAAATTCAGATTTCCTTTTCCGATTCAGTTTTCGGTGTGACCAGAAAAATTTTAATTACCAAAACATCCTCATGCATGACCTGCGGCGGTTCTGGTGCAAAGCCAGGCACAAGAATGGAGACATGCAAGCATTGCAACGGGCAAGGCCAGATTCGCGAACAGAAAAGAACAATTTTTGGAAACATTGCCAGCACAAAAATTTGCGAAGTTTGTTTGGGCGCCGGCGAAGTGCCTAAAGAAATTTGCGATAAATGCAAAGGCAAAGGAGTGCTCCGACGAGAAGAAGAAATTTCTATTGTTATTCCTGCCGGAATACGCGACGGGGAAATGGTCCGCATGACTGGGATGGGCGAGGCTGTTTCCAAGGGCGCAACCGGAGATCTTTACATAAAAATAAACGTGGTTCCGCATCCAGTCTTCAAGCGCGAGGGCAGCGATCTGGTAATGAATTTAAATTTAAAACTTTCCGACGCGCTCTTGGGGACAAAATATCCTATTCAGACATTGGACGGAAATATTGAAGTGACAATTCCGGAAGGCGTTTCCATAAATGAAATCCTGCGCGTGCGGGGCAAAGGCGTGCCGTCGTCCAAAGGCAAAAGGGGGGATTTGCTGATAAAATTAAACATAAAGCTCCCTGGAAAACTTTCCCGCAAAGCCCGCGAGACAATCGAAGAACTCAAAAAAGAAGGCATCTAGTAGTATCTCTAATTCGCGCGAATAGGCGAATAGTTAAAAATGAAAAGTGAAATTTAAAATTGTCAAAACCCCGAACGAAAGCAAAGCTTCGTACGGGGCAGGTTGCAAAAAAGCTATGAGTAATTCTAACGAAAGTAAAATATGTCAAAATTGTCGTGGTGAATTTATTATAGAGCCGGATGATTTTAATTTCTACGAAAAAATAAAAGTCCCTCCGCCGACATGGTGCTCTGAATGCCGAATGATAAGGCGATTTGCTTGTCACAATGGTTGGTTTCTTTTTTATCGTAATTGTGACAAGTGTGGAAAAC
>CAZKWN010000108.1:0-1599 GCA_964556605.1 uncultured Candidatus Saccharibacteria bacterium | reverse complement strand
AAATAGCACAAATCAAAGGAAGCGAATGGCAAAAATATATTAATAAACATTCATTTAAGCATGAATTATTAAATAAACTCGGATTTGTTGTTGACCATCACTCAAAAGAAATTACTGACACAGATGGAATTCTAAAATTTATTAATGAAATTTCCAAAACTCGTGACGGTTTAGCCTTCGGTATAGACGGAGTGGTCATTAACATAAATGACACGAAAATTTTTGAGAGTCTGGGAGTGGCAGGAAAGGATCCCCGCGGGATTATCGCCTTCAAATATCCGGCTGAGAGGGCGACGACGGTGGTGAAGGATATAAAGATAAATGTCGGGCGAACCGGAGTGCTCACGCCGCTTGCCATTTTTGAACCGACTTTGGTAGCAGGCTCTATGGTCGGGAAGGCGACCCTTCACAATATGGACCAGATTGAGCGCTTGGATTTGCGGATAGGGGACACGGTGGTGATAGAAAAAGCCGGCGATGTGATTCCAAAAGTGGTGGAAGTGCTGGCGCGCATGCGCACCGGAAAAAAAAAGAAATTTAAAATAGTGGACAAATGTCCGGTTTGTGGAAAAGAAATAAGTAAAAAGGTAATTGGGAGTGTTCAAAGTCCTGTGAGAAATGGTCTGGCCGGGGTGGGGGGCCCCGGAGATCCGAGGACCTTTCGAGCAGGAGCTTTGGGCACTCCCAATAATAATTCTGTTGCCTACTATTGCACTAACCCAAAATGCCCCGCTAAAAACGAAAGATATCTGGAGCATTTTGTATCTGTCTTTGAAATATACGAATTAGGCCCTAAGATTCTGAGGCGGTTCAAAGACGAGGGTTTAATAACGGATGCTGCCGATATTTTTACCCTCACAAAAGAGGACATTGCTCCATTGGAACGTTTTGGAGAAAAATCAGCCGAGAACATAATCAATGAGATAAAAAACAAAAAGAAAATTCCGCTGGCAAAATTTCTTTGGGCGCTTGGGATTCTACACGTAGGTGAAGAGACAGCGCGGGATTTGGCTTTACATTTCGGTACCTTGGAAAAATTAATAATTTCCGCCCAATCTGATTTGGTAGAAATAGATAATATAGAAAATATCGGTCCGGCTGTATCAAAAAGCGTCAGTGATTTTTTCAATGATAAAACTAATTTGGATTTTATAAAAAAATTGGAGGAAAACGGCGTAATAGTGGAAAAAATGGAAAAAATAAAAGCTGGCAAATTTACCGGACTTAATTTTGTTCTAACCGGCGCGCTCTCCACCATGTCGCGCGAGATTGCCAAAGAAAAAATCATAGCGCTCGGCGGAAAAGTCGCCGGCTCGGTATCTAAAAACACCTCATATGTCGTGGCGGGGGAGGAAGCAGGCTCTAAACTTAAAAATGCTAAAAAACTGGGCGTAAAAATTTTAAACGAAAAAGAATTTAAAAATCTTCTGCTTGCTTCCAGTCGCTAGTAAATGTATCAACAAGTGAATTTATTATCGCCGGGTCGGAAAGAAAAATTCCCAACTCGCGATTTTGATTAAGTGAAGCGTAAGAAAAATTCTCCGAGCCAAGAAATGCGTAAGATTGGTCGGCAATAATCATCTTTGCGTGTATATAAAG
>CAZKWN010000107.1:0-1605 GCA_964556605.1 uncultured Candidatus Saccharibacteria bacterium | reverse complement strand
GGGAAAGAACGAAACTAATCAGCTAAAGCCATCAACAGTCTAGCCCGCTTTTTTGACTTACGGCGGGGATGCTTGGTTGATTGCGTACGTGTGCAAACACGCAGTCGACGCGACAACATGTCGACAAGCGAGCTCTCTGATCGGAGACCTTGTAAGTGTTTGTCTCCCCTCATAGCGCTACCCACCCTTCAGCGGTCCTACGCATGTCACCAAGCGGATTATTACTATCGTCACCAGATGACGCCGTCTGAGATAGGCCTAAAACCCTATCGGCTCTTTCAACCTTTGGGGTATAAGCCTCCCTCGCCGCCCCACTTAGAAATTTGGCGAAGGACTTTACGCTTTGGGCGTTGTTGGCCTTACAACGATCTGTACCCACTTTCACTTTACAACCCTCCCAGCACTGAGATTCTTTATCTCTACAGCAGGGCCCTTACTGCGAACTGCGAACGTTCACTTAAAACTATGACATTTCTGCAAAATAATACAATGGGAGGATGGGGATAAACAAAACCCCCTTCCTTGATAAAGGGAGGGTGAAGGGTGGGATTGTATTTTTTATTTATTCTTCCCCGTCTTGCGCCTAGAAACTATAAATACATTAGAATATTTCTTCGGACCGCGGGTCTTGCGTCCGCCGGTGACTTTACCCCACATCGTCTTTGGTCGCTTGGTTCCACGTCCTTGTCTGCCTTCTCCTCCTCCGTATGGATGGTCAACAGGGTTCATGGCCGTGCCTCGGACCGTCGGGCGTATCCCCTTCCAGCGGCTGCGTCCGGCTTTTCCGTAATTTTCCAAATGGTGCTCTTCATTGGAAACAGTTCCGACAGATGCCCAGCATTGCTCGTTTATTTTTCTGATTTCCGTTGAAGGCATTTTCAAATTCGTGTATCCATCGGCATTAGCGACGACTTGCGCGAATATTCCCGCTGAACGACCGATCTTGGCTCCGCCCATGGGCTTGATTTCAACATTGTAAACAAAAGTTCCAACCGGAATGTTTCGGAGAGGAAGACGGTTGCCCGCTTTGAGCTCGGCTTTTTCCGAAACGATAAAAGTATCGCCTGGCTTTACGGATTTTGGCAAAACGACATATCTTTTTTCTCCGTCTTTGTAGACAGCCAGCCCGATAAACGCGGAACGGTTCGGATCATATTCAACGGATGTTATCTTGGCCGGTATTTCTTTTTTATTGTAAATAAAATCAATTTCACGGTATAAACGCTTATGACCGGAGCCTTTGTGCCTCATGGTAATGCGCCCCTGGCTGTTTCTGCCGACGGCGCGCTTGAAGCCATGAGTCAGAGACTTGAGGGAGGTGGAATCCGTCAAAACTCCCCTGTAGCTCACATTGGTCATTTGCCTTCTTGATTTACTTGTCGGTTTATATGTTTTCATTTTATACAAATTCTATTTTGTCTTCCTTTTTTAAATATACAAAAGCCTTTCTGCCTCCTCCGCGCACACCGGCTTTACCTTTGGACATTGTCTTTTTCTTCGGAATCGGCAAGACATTAACTTTTACCGGATGAACTTTATAAAGGGCAAAGATGGCTTTTTTGATTTCTGTTTTATTGGCGGAAGCCGAAATATCAAAAGTGTAAA
>CAZKWN010000106.1:0-1665 GCA_964556605.1 uncultured Candidatus Saccharibacteria bacterium | reverse complement strand
CTTCGGATTTTGAAGAGGCGGTCAAGAAAGCGGAAACTAAAAAACAAAAATGGAGCGACATTTTGCTTTCCGACGGAAAAATTTCCGAAACGGACCTAAGGAAAGCGGAGGCTTTTGTTTTAGGCATACCATTTATAAGTTTAGCTAATCAGAAAATAGATTTTTCCGTGCTCTCTCTGGTGCCCGAGCCGATTGCGCGCAATTATAATATTGTTGCCTATAAAAAAAATGAAAATAGCCTGGAGGTGGCGATGCTGGATGTTGACGATTTGCCGGTAATTGATTTTATCAAGAAACGCTCCGGATTGAAAATACTTCCCCGGCTGACGGATGCTGTCTCCATGAAATTTGTCCTGGTGCAGTATCGGCAAAGCCTGAAAGCGGAGTTTAAAGATATTATTGAAAAAGAATCTTCTTCGCTGAAAGTCTCAGAGGACGATGAAAAGTCCGGCGAGAAATCTGAATCGGAATTAAAAAAAATGGCGGAAGATTTGCCGGTGGTAAAAATCGTGGACTCTCTGATTTTCCATGCAATTCTGCAAAATGCATCAGATATTCATATTGAACCGGGAGAAAAAGAACTAACTGTCCGTTACAGGATAGACGGAATCCTGCATGACGCGATGGTCTTGGAAAAAAACGCCGGACCGGGGATAACGGCCCGCATTAAAGTATTGTCCAACTTGAAGCTGGATGAAAAAAGATTGCCTCAGGATGGGCGGTTCAAAATAGAACAGAACGGAGAGAAAATTTCTTTCCGCGTTTCCACTTTGCCGACTTTTTATGGAGAAAAGACGGTCATCAGAATTTTAAAAGAAAACGCGCATGGTTTTTCTCTGGAAGTTCTCGGTTTTCACGGCGAGGGTTTGGAGCGGATACATAATTCATTGAAGCTGAAAACGGGAATGGTGTTGGCGACCGGGCCGACAGGAAGCGGAAAGACCACTACTCTGTACACCATGCTTGATATTTTAAACAGGCCGGAGGTTAACATTTCCACCGTGGAAGATCCGGTTGAATATCAAATGGATCGCGTAAATCAAACGCAAGTAAAGCCGGAGATAGGGCTCTCTTTCGCGAACGGACTGCGCTCGCTTCTGCGCCAAGACCCGGACATAATCATGGTGGGAGAAATTCGCGACGGGGAAACAGCCGGCCTTGCCATCAACGCTTCGCTGACGGGGCATTTGGTTCTATCCACGATTCACACCAATTCCGCCTCCGGCGCTATTCCCAGGCTGATTGATATGGGCGCGGAGCCTTTTTTGATAACCGCTACGGTTAAAACAATCATCGCACAGAGGCTGGTCCGGAAGCTTACCCCCGGCAAGGAAAAATATTTTTTGTCGTCTGTCCAGATAAAAAATCTTGAAAAAATCGTAGATTTAAGCCGGACCCTTGATTTTTTGAAGGCGGAAAAAATTATAAGCGAAAAAGATACATGGGATAAAATTCCTTTTTACAAGCCCGTGAAATCCGCCGAATCGGAAGACGGTTACGCCGGCCGGATCGGAATTCATGAAATTCTTGACGTGTCTCAGACAATTCGGGAAATGATTTTAAAAGGCAGTTCGCAGGATGAGATAGAGGTTCAGGCGAAGAAGGAGGGGATGATGACGATGCTGGAGGATGGAGTTTTTCAGGCGGTAATGGGAGAAGTTTCTT
>CAZKWN010000105.1:0-1674 GCA_964556605.1 uncultured Candidatus Saccharibacteria bacterium | reverse complement strand
CCGGCGGGAACTTCCAAAACATATTTCGCATTTTGGTCATTTTCGCCCGGCCCGCCTAGACTCGAGCTAGTCGAGGCTGGCCCGTAAGTTGCCGGATATGATTCCGGAGTCGCGTTTTTTTCTATATAAATTATTTTCGCATTTTCTTCATCCCCGCCTGCGGATGGGGCAAGCCAGACCATGTCAATCGGAAAATTCATATCTTTCATCCAAAAAAGATAATTGCCGGGTGTGCCAAAAACAAAAAGCATGCCTTCGTTCTCACCTAAGCTTGCTCGGCCCGAAAGCCCCTGCGCCTGCGCCTCGGGAGTCAAAGCTAAATCAACCTTGACGCTTTGCCCTCCGATTTCCACATATTTTATGTCAGCAGGCGCATGAGAAATGGGTGCGGTGTTTTTTGAAGCATGGCTGATTAGAAAAAATCCGACCGCTAAAAAAGCAAGTAAGATGGCGAGGCTGGTGAAATTTTTTTTCATAAAAACAAAATTACTCCATAATGAAAACTCCGAGAGCGACAACTGATGTCCAGAGGCCGTCTTTGTTTCCTTGAGCTGATTGAGTAAAATTGACTGTTTTTATAATTTTTCCGGATGCTTTATATAACTGCTCACGCTCATCCCATGCGGTATTTGAATCAAATTCAACACCCAAAGTAGTGGCTAACATAGTTGCCGCAAGGTCTTCGGCGTATTCACCGGTTTTTTTCTCAGTTTCTCCCAAAGGGTGATGTTCGGATAAATAACCATATTGGTTGGGGTCGGCAGGCAAGGCCAAGCCGATTGAAGCGGACACCAGACGATTCGGCTCATTGGTTGCCTGCCGTGCCATAACACAATGTACGATTGACCCTTCTTGTAAGTTCTTAAGGCCTTCTTCCCGCGATACACGCTTGCAATTTGGCGGAAAAATACTGGATACGGTCACGAGGTTGTAGGGCGCGACTCCGGCGTCACGAAGAGCGAGCTCAAAAGAGGCAAGGTAGTCCTTGTGTACTCCGACTCCTTTCGTGAAGAAAATTTTCTTAGGTAAGATATTATTCACTTTAATATTGGTTAACGATGGTTAATAATTGGCACACAATTTTTTAATTATATAGGTAATAAATCAAAACACAATAGTGGATAACTACTTTTTATATTTTTTAAAAAACTCCTCTTTAAATTCAAAAAAATTGTCGTCTAAAATTGATTGCCGGATATTTTTAACCAAATTAATTATGAAATATAAGTTATGAATTGAAGCCAGCGTTCCGGCCAGCATTTCTTTCCCGTGAAAAAGATGCGCGACATAAGAGCGAGCGTAATTTTTACAAGTGTAGCATCCGCAATCTTTCTCAATCGGAGAAAAATCATTCCTGAATTTCGTGTTCATGATGATTATTTTTCCGGATTTCGTGTAAATAGTTCCGTTTCGGCCGAGCCTTGTCGGCAAAACGCAGTCAAATAAATCCACCCCGTTTTCTACACCCATAAACAAATCTTCCGGCTCGCCGATGCCGAGCAGATGCCGGGGTTTTTCTTCCGGCAGTATTTCATTCACCCATTTTACGGCCGTGGACATATCTTCTTTAGCAAAAGAACCGCCGATGCCGAAGCCGTCAAAACCCATAGCGCTGATTGCCTTAGCACTTTCTTTTCTCAGCCTCTCATCTCTGCCACCCTGGACTATGCCGAA
>CAZKWN010000104.1:0-1692 GCA_964556605.1 uncultured Candidatus Saccharibacteria bacterium | reverse complement strand
GCGCCACAATGGTCTAAACGTTAAAAAAATTCCCCTTAGGGAGAATTTTTAGTTTAGACCATTGTGGCATGAGAAAGGGGTCGGGAAAACTCCGGTTTTCCCGTGGAGGAAGGATTGGGGAAACCGTGGGTTTCCCAGGAGCGGAGCGAGCCACATTGGAGTAAACGCTAATTCTAAATTTACCCCACCCCTTTGCCCCTCCCCATTAGTAGCTAATGGGGAGGGGTTGGGGAGAGGTTCTTTTTGTGTTATATTATTTCTATGCCCGACGAAGAAGAGAAATCGCCTCAACGGCGATCCGCCGAAGAGGCGGAAAAAGAAAATAATATAAAATCTAAGCCCGAATCTGATGATTCAGAAGTTCTTGAATTTGAATTCAACGAGGACGGCGAGGAGGATTTAAAAAAGACCCTGAAGAAACTGAGGGCTGATTTGAAGCAGTGCAAGACCGAAAAGGAAGAATATCTGACAGGCTGGCAAAAAGAACGGGCAGAATTTGCCAATTACCGCAAGCAGGAAGATGACCGGAGGACGATGTTTTCGGAGAGCATGCGTGAGCGGATATTAACCCGCTTTCTTTCGGTGATTGATAGTTTTAATATTGCTTTTGCCAACAAAGAGGCTTGGGATAAAGTTGATGAAAATTGGCGCAAAGGCGTTGAATATATTTACGCGCAAATGAATACAATTTTTGAAGAATACGGTGTGAAAGAAATAGGGGAGCAAGGAGAAATTTTTGATCCGAATATTCATCAGTCTATTGATGTAGTGGAAACGGATAAAAAAGAATTTGAACACAAAGTTGCTAAAGTAATTCAAAAGGGATATAAACTCGGCGAGCGCGTCATCCGCCCGGCCAGGGTAAACGTCTACGAATACAAGGAAACTTCTGCAGACGTTGGACGTCTGTAAAAACAGACGTCCAACGTCTGCTATCTCCCGAAAGTTTCAAATAAAACTTTTTTACTTTCGTCATCAATGAACTCGGTGACGATTATCATCATCTCGGTCGTGAGCCCGAGATCTTTTTTTATATTCGTAAACAAATGTTCAAAAGGGAAGGGAGAAATCCAGGCGGAATTTTTCAGGCAAACGAAGCCGGCTTTTTTTAGAAGATAGCGTAAGCTCTCGCGTTCATTTTTTCTGCTTTCCGGAAGATCCAATAAAATAATTCTCCAGAATCCGTCCCAGGAAGTTTTCATGAGTGTTGTATCGCTGTCTAATTCCAAACTGTGTACCTTTTTCCTTCCTTCTTTTGTCAGGCGGGCGTATTCGTTTTGAGGAGAGGGGATTTGTTCTATCAGCCCTGTCTCTTTGAGATTTTTTAAAGCGCGAGTGAATGCATAATCCCCCTTGCCCCCTTTATCAAGGGGGTAGTTATAGTTGTCACCTTCCTTGACAAAGGGAGGATGGGAGGGATTTATTCTTTCCCTCAATTCAGGTAAAGAAATAGCCGTTTTTTGGCCTAGTATTTTCAATATTTTATTCGAATAGTCTTTTTTACTTGACATGCGTATAGCTTATCATATATACTCCTATTATACAAGTTTTTAGTGGTCGCGAAATATTAGTAAAATTATTAAAAAATTATAAAATTTTACCCCGCCAATGGCGTGGGAACCTTATAAAATATATGTCAAAAATAATAGGTATAGATTTGGGTACAACAAATTCGGCAGTCGCTATCATTGA
>CAZKWN010000103.1:0-1747 GCA_964556605.1 uncultured Candidatus Saccharibacteria bacterium | reverse complement strand
CCGATAGATTATTTTTTTCCTTATCCAGAAAAACACTTTCTTTTTTTAAGTATTCTCTGTAAAGAATCGCCAAATCTGACTGCATTTCTTTCGTTTTTTCAAATTTTTCCACCTGTTTCTTGAGAAAGTTTAAGTGCGGAGCATTCTCTCTGCGCTGTAAAACAACCTCTTTCATGTTTTCGTTCGTCTTTTCCAGTTTTCGGTCGGATTCTTTTATTTTGTATTGATAAATTTTGAGCCCGAGCGCATCCTCCACCATCTCCCGCCTGTCGCGCGCGTTAGCATTCAAAATTCTGTCCGCCTCGCCCTGCGAGATAATGTGGTGCCCGGAGGAACCGATGTTGACCGAGGCAAGCAGGTTGTGAATATCTTTCAGTCTGACCTCTGTGCCGTTTAAAATATATTTATTCAGCCCGTCGGAATAAACTTCGCGGGAAATTGAAACGACGTCGTAATTTAAATTTATATTTTCTCCTCCGTCGTTAGATAATTTGAAAACTTTATCCGTGTTGTTGAAATAAATAGTGGCCGAAGCGCGCGAACCGGCAGATAATTTTTTTGAACCTTTAAAAATAAGGTCTGTTCCGCCTTTTCCACGCATGGATTTCATGGATTGCTCGCCCAAGACAAAGCGGAATGCTTCCACGATATTGGATTTTCCGGATCCGTTCGGCCCAACGATAGCCACAATCGGATTTTCAAATTCTAAAACAGTTTTTTGGGCAAAAGATTTGAATCCATTTAATTGAAGTGTTTTAAGCCGCATGATTTTTTAATTTTCTTAGTCCAGCCAATTTTTTACTTTTAAGGCGGCCATAGCGGCGCTCTGCTCGGCTTCTTGTTTTGACTTGCCTTTTCCTTCCGCGATTAATTTTTCTCCGAAATAAATGCCTACCGTAAAATGCTTGTCATGGTCGGGACCGGTTTGGTGCAAAACTTTATAAGCGGGAGTCACCGACACGAATTCCTGCGCTTTTTCCTGTACCAAGGATTTCGCGTCACGCCAGAGTTTTTTATTTACTATTTCTTCCGTTTTCGGCAAGAGAGTCTTTGTAATAAATTTATTCGTAATATCATAGCCTTGGTCTATATACATCGCTCCGACGAGCGCTTCATAAGTATTCGCCAAGATATACACTCTTGCTTTGCCATAGTCCTTGGCTTCGCCCTTGGACAGGAGCAAGTAATCATTCATTCCTATTTTTGAAGCAATTTCGGAAATTATAATCGCATTCACGAGAGCGGAACGGAGCGCTGTCAACTCTCCCTCCGTGTATTGCGGATATTTTTTGTAAAGAAAATCTGTAACAATGAGCTCAAGCACAGCGTCACCCAAAAATTCCAGGCGCTCATTGTGAAAGAGCGAAGTCGCTCCCCCGTTTTCATTTATATAAGAACGATGCGTAAAAGCCTGCTCCAAAATCTTTTTGTTTTTAAAAACAACTTTTATTTTTTTCTCAAAATCTGAAAAATTTACCATATTTTTACTTTATACTTTATAAACTTTATAACTTTTTACTACTCAGTATTTCAATCGCCTTGCTAATCAATGGGATAATATCGTTATAAATACGCAGTTCCGGAATCGCAGAAAGTTCAAACCACCTGGCTCCGTCAAGTCCGCTGGACTTTTCCAAAACAAGCTCTTTGTATTCGCTTTTGGCCAAAAAGTAAACGACCTTCTTCAAACTTTTGCCCTTGGATGGATGAGTCGCGACATATTCATTGTCCCCTAATTTTTCTTCTA
>CAZKWN010000102.1:0-1759 GCA_964556605.1 uncultured Candidatus Saccharibacteria bacterium | reverse complement strand
GAGCTCATTGTTACCGATTTTCTTTACAAAAAATATCCGCAATACACGGAAGGAGAGCTGACAGCGCTTCGTTCCGCCCTCGTAAACGCGATTATAATTTCTGAAATTGCTTCAAAAATAGGAATGAACGATTACTTGCTTTTATCCAAAGGCGAAGCCAAAGACTACGGCAAGGCAAGGGTGTATATTCTAGCGAATACTTATGAAGCGCTCGTCGGAGCGATGTATATAGACCAAGGCTATGACATTACGAATAAATTTATAACCAAAACTCTTTTGCCGAAAACGGAAGAAATAGTAAATAAGAAACTCTGGCGCGATGCGAAATCCTTAGTGCAGGAAAAAGCGCAGGAATTCGTGTCGGTAACTCCCGCCTACAAAGTCTTGCATCAAACCGGTCCCGATCACGACAAGCATTTTACGGTGGGTATTTATTTTGGTGTTGACTTAATCGCCGAAGGCAAAGGCAAGTCAAAGCAGGAAGCCGAGCAGAGCGCCGCCATGGCCGCATTAAAAGTAAAAAATTGGCTGGACTAAATCATGCCAGGCGAAAAAGCAAAGAACCAAATAGATAAAGATATTTATTATGTAATAGGCATGAGTCCGGGAAATAGTTATTTTAAAGAGGAAGAAATAAAATATCTTCTCAAGACAACTGTTGAGAGATACGGGCGCGTTCTGGTTATGATTGCCGATATTCCTGCGATTTCGACGTATATTGCTCTTGGATATCCGGAAAATAGAGCACGACGCGACAAAGCGCTTCCGCAAGGTAACCTTTTGAAAAATAAAACAGAAAGAGCTATCGCTGAGCTTGGGTATAATCAAGATCAGGTAAGAATCATAGATTGGAGCAAAGAAGTGGAAAGTAATGAGGCTTATAAAAAGTCATATAATTATATTCGAAATTTATATGAGTCCAATAACTCTTTTAAATTAGACGCAGAAGAAACAACGAAAGGCGTCATTCTTGGTTCTAATAAGAAAATTGCGGATATCTCTGCCGCAGTAAAAATAGCTGTGCACTATCTTCTTTCTGAGTTCGCGTTTATGGACTTTTTACCGGCTTTTTTGGATACAAAAAAAGTTGTTTATATTTATCACAAAAATTGGCCAGTATATGAAAACTATATTGCCGGCAAGTATGACGGTAAACCAAAATCGGACGTGGACTTTTTACTTCTCGAAAACCCATGGGAAACGTATAACCCAATTTGGGGCCTTGAAGACGCAGAAGATGATAACTCATACGCAAATGATTTAGACAGAGTGAAGAAAACCAAAATTTTAAGAGTAAGCTTTTCGAATTATCCGCCCGCTTTAATGTATGACAAGCAATATAATAATTTTTCAGGGATTTTTTATGAGATAATAATTGCAATATCGAGAAAATATGGCTGGAGAGTTCAGTTTACCGAAGAAGTCGGATATGGTGTTATAATTGAAGGGCTTAATTCTAACCGTTTTGATATTTTTGGAAGCACTGTGTGGCCGACACCGGAAAGAAAAGAGCAGGCGAGTTTTTCTTCGTCGCTTTATCTGAGTTCTGCTTTTGCGTGGACTCGTGAAGGCAATGTTTTTAGCGATATTTCCACATCAAGAATAGTGATAAAAGAAAATGACATATCACACTCAATTGCTTTGGCGGATTATCCCGATGCCAGATTGGTGTATGTGCCACAACTTGCTGAGCCCATAGATTTATTAAAATTTATTATTGCTGACAAGGGTGATGTTACTTTTGTCGAGACATATCTTG
>CAZKWN010000101.1:0-1780 GCA_964556605.1 uncultured Candidatus Saccharibacteria bacterium | reverse complement strand
AACAACTATTGTGGTTTTTCCTTTCATGAGTTCTTCAAAACCTTTTTGAATATAAGTTTCACTTATACTATCAAGCGAACTAGTTGCCTCATCCAAGACAAGTATTGGAGAATTTTTTAACATTGCGCGAGCGATAGCGACTCTTTGTCGTTCACCTCCGGATAATTTTATTCCACGCTCCCCGACTAAAGTATCGTAACCGAGCGGAAGTTTCATTACAAAATCGTGAGCAAATGCCTTTTTTGCGACACTGATTATTTCTGCTTGTGTCGCATTGGGTTTGCTGTACGCAATATTCTCTCCAATCGTCCGATGGAACAGAATAGATTCTTGGGGGACATATGAAACAACCGATCTTAAATCATTTTGGGTAATATTTCTTATATCTTGTCCATCAATAGTTATACTGCCTTCTTTTATATCAGAAAAACGAAGAAGCAGTCTGGTAATGGTGGATTTGCCTGCGCCTGAGTGGCCAACCAAACCTATTCGTTCACCCGGAGTTATATCAAGATTAAAATCATTTAATACAGAAATACCGTCTTTATATTGGAAAGAAACATTTTTAAAGACAATATGCCCTTTTTGGATTTTTAAATTCTCCGGCCTTTCAGGGTCCAAAATATCAATAGGCGTGTCAAAAATGTCCACCACTTCTTGCATATCAGTCATAGCCTTCATGGCCCTTGAAAATGATCTGCCAAGACCCCACAAAATATCGAATAAACTAAACATATAGGTCTGTATTAAAACAAACATACCCAACGATATTTTGCCCAAATACCAAAAACGAATATCGATAAAGAGGACGAAAACTTGCAAAGCGGCCATCATCAGACCTTGTATAAGATTCTGAAAATTAGCAAAATACCATGCTTTCCTCCTTTTATTTTCTTCGTCTTCCGTGATTATCTCGAATTTATTTTCTTCCCTTTTGTCGCCGCTAAATATTTTTATATTCAAAATATTCATAACAACATCGGAAAAACGCCCGGTAACTAATGAGTCAGCAGCCGCCTCTTCTGCGTCATAAATCATTTTCTTTCTGATAAATAAAATGGTTATAACAACATACAAGGCTGACCACCCCAAAAATACACAAGCGAGTATTGGAATTTTTGAAAAAAGAACGACCAGAATACCTGTCAGAATAACAATAGAAAACCAAATTTGGAAACTAGCGATATCTATCAGCGTTTCAAACTGCTTTGAAAAGCGTTTAGCTTTAGCAATTATGCTTCCTGAAAAATTATTAGAAAAAAACCGATAAGAATGTTCCAAAAGTTTCTCGAAAGTAAAGTCATAGAGTTTTTTCATGACCTTGCTCTCAAAATAAGCTGTCAAATAATCTCCGATACGATATCCAGTATTTTGCACTACGATAATAACGCAAATGGCCACAAACAAATACATTACTTTATTCAAAATAAATTCTTTGGCAAAGCCCGAAGAAAACAGATCTATTATTGATTTGAAAATCAATGGCTTAATAATATTATCAGCCACTGCTCCTACCGCATATGCTAAAAGCAGTAAAGAAAAAGACACCCAGTATTTTTTCATTTGGGGCCATAAATAGTGCAAAATTCTTGAAAAATTGACTTTCACAAGGCTATTCTAGCAGAAAAAACCTTTATTTCAAAGCTCTTCCTGAGGCATTACGGCGTGGTTGTTGTATTAGAGGTTGGGGTTGGTAGAGTTGAATCGGGCGCTGGGGTCACTACGTCCGGCGATGTCCCACCATCGGCAGTGATTGTTGTTGTGTCGGAATCAGCCGTTG
>CAZKWN010000100.1:0-1840 GCA_964556605.1 uncultured Candidatus Saccharibacteria bacterium | reverse complement strand
TAGCTTTATATAGAAAATACAGGCCAAAAAGCTTCAAAGAGGTATTAGGGCAGGACCATATTGTGAAAGTCTTGGAAAGCTCAATTGAGACCAATAAAGTGTCTCATGCGTACCTTTTTGTCGGCTCGCGAGGCACAGGCAAGACGACGGTAGCCAGGATTTTCGCATCGGATATAGGAGTGTCTGTAAATGACCTTTATGAAATAGACGCCGCTTCAAACAGGGGAATTGAGGATATAAAACTCTTACGCGAAGGAGTGCGTGTGTCGCCGTTTGATTCAAAATATAAAGTTTATATCATTGATGAGGTGCATATGCTATCAAAAGACGCTTGGGGCGCGCTCTTGAAGACGCTGGAGGAACCGCCGAAGCATGTGATTTTTATTTTAGCCACGACCGAGCTTCATAAAGTACCGGAAACAATCATTTCCCGCTGTCAGGTTTTCAATTTCAAAAAAGCTTCCGAATCAGTCTGCAAGAAAATGCTGGTTGACGTCGCTAAAAAAGAAGGATTTGAGCTGGATGCCGGGAGCGCTGAGTTATTGGCTATTTTAGCCGACGGTTCGTTCCGCGACGCAATGGGAGAATTGCAGAAGGTTCTAAATTTTTCAAAAGAAAAGAAGATTAAGAGGGAAGACATAGAAAAGATAACCGGCGCGCCGAAGACGACCTTGGTAAATGACTTTATTTCCGCTATTGCCGAGAAAAATCTGGAAAAAGGAATTTCCACCGTGCGTGATGCGTCCGCTTCCAATTTAGACATGAAGTTATATTTCAAACTTATAATCCAAAAATTCCGCATGGCGATAATCTTGCGCTATGCGCCGAAACTAACCAGTGAAATGGCTGGTGACTTATCCGAGGCTGATTTAGAATTCTTGAAAGAGCTTGTAAAGTCTGACAAAGATGGAATGCTCCGCTCTGCCGCATTAGCTGTTCTTCTTGAGGCGTACCAAAACATGGACAATGCCTTTATCTCCGAGCTTCCGCTTGAACTTGCGCTGGTGAAAATTATCTCAAAAGAATAAGGATTAAAATCCAAGGTCTTCGTTTACCAATATCATTTTTATATTTCTCTTTGAGCTGGAACTCTCGCCGTTAAAGGTGAGGATTTTATTGGGTGCTGTACCGACACCGTATTTTTCTCTCATATGTTTATCTTCCAGCGGTACCACATACTCCATCAGGCGTTTCATAGCCTCCGGAAGAGATGGGACAATTTTTTTTGTACTGACCACAAAAATAAGGTTAGGTGAAGTAAAGACGATATGCGGCAACTGGCTGCCGGTATTTGAAGCAATGACAAACTCGCCTGTTTCAATGAGAGCGTGCACGCTTCCCAAATAGTAATCCGAAAGTACTGCCTGATTGCGGAGCAATTTTTGTTTATCCGGATCTTTTTCCGCGAGTATTCCTTCATGCAGATTATTCCATCCATGTTCGCCTGATTTGAGATAATCTACAAAACCGATTTGCTCTAAGGTAACCGAAGCCCCGTTCATTATTGAAGCTCCTTGAGGAATAAGCTCTTTGATTTTTTTGAGAGCGAGAGAACCATTTTCTACAACAAATACTTCAACGCGCTTGGCGGCAAGCGATTCTACGACTTTTTACACAGTTTCCTTTTTTGCCAAAGTGTTATATTCCATATACCTACCATAGGGTTATTACATTAAGAACTAATGAAGTGCTAAAAGTAGTAACGACTCTCTTTGCTTTACAAAAATATGGTTTTTTTGAAAAATTTATGTTATAAATTATAGTGTTTTTAAGATATTGGGAGATCGTCTAACGGTAGGACAGCGGCCTTTGAAGCCGTGAATCTTGGTTCGATTCCAAG
>CAZKWN010000099.1:0-1897 GCA_964556605.1 uncultured Candidatus Saccharibacteria bacterium | reverse complement strand
TGAGGCCTGGGTGGGAATCGCACCCACGTATATTCCTTTTGCAGAGGAATGCCTTACTACTTGGCTACCAGGCCGAACAAATTTTTTTAAATAGCTCTTCTCGGAAAGCACACATATTTTTCTGCTGAAAAATTGCTCTGCTCGGCCCAGTCGGCCTGCGCAAGGCTTTTCTCGAAGACTATTTCAAAAAATTTCAGTAAGCTAATCCTAACCATTTCTCAGCAGTTCGTCAATTCTCTGCCTGTTCTTTTCACCCTGGTCAATCGCAACATCCAGAAATGGAATTATTTTTATCGGCATATTTTTCTTCAAAAATTCCCGCAATTCTTTGCGTTTCCTTTTTACAAACCCCAAAGCAGCAGCCTCTTTTTCAGGAGGAAGCACTGTGATGAATATGGTTGCTCTTTTCAGGTCAGGGGAGCAGGAGGCATGGATTACGGTAATAAGCGAAGTTCTGTTATTTTCACGCCCCAAAAACTGCGCCGCAAGCTCTTTGATTTGATTAGCCACTTTTTCATTTCTGTTTGTCATTTTTGCGTTACGGAAAACGATTCTATCATATCGCCCGCCACAACTTCAATTTTTGATTCAAGCATCATGCCAAACTCAGTTCCTTCTCCCACTTCGCTTGTTTTTATCTTACTCTTTTCCAAATTCACTATTTTTCCCCGGCCTATTTCAAAATCCCGGCGCATTATTTTGACGATACTATTCAAATGAATCTGGCCTTCCGTCACCTTGCCTCCTATTATTTGGCGTTCCTTCGTACGGCTGAAGGCGCGGATAATTTTTGCCCGGCCGGTTGTTTCTATCGTTTCAATTTTTGGCCTGCGGTCCTCCATCTGTTCTTCCAGCCATTCCGTCATTTTATAAATAATTTCAAAGAAGGAAATATTGATGCCGCGTTTTTGCGCGATTTCAAAAGCGCTCTTGTCGGTTTTAACATTGAACCCTATAACCAAAACATCATCTCCCGAGGTTATGCCCTTGATATCTGATTCGGAAACAGGCCCGATGCCTTTCGCGACAATTCTAAATTCCGCTGTCTCATTTTTTATTTTTGCGATTTCCTTTTCAATGGCTTCTACAGAGCCGGACACATCGGCTTTTAGAATTATCGGTATTATTTTTTTACCAGATGCCGACGGAGAAAGGTCGGACCTTTTTGAATTCTCAAGGTCCGACCTTGAAGAGGAGGAGTCCCGCCAATTTTTTACATATTTTTCAGCATCGGACTTTTTTTCAAAGGATTTGAATTGCGCCCCGACTCTCGGCATGTTATCAAAGCCGACAATGCGTATCGGAGAAGAGAATGTCGCGGAGTCTATTGTTTTTCCCAAAAAGTTTTCAATTATGCGTGTAGAGCACATACTACTTTCCACAACGACAGTCATTCCTTTTTTTATTGTTCCGTTTTTTATAATCAAAGTTGCCAGTATCCCGCGTCTGGAATCCAAATTTACTTCAATTACAAAGCCGGAGGCCTCATCTTCCGCGTTGGCGGTAAAATTTTCCATTTCCGCTACAAGCAAGATTAGTGACAATAAATTTTCAACTCCCGTGCCAATCTTGGCGGAAATTTCCGCGTAGGGGACTTTTCCCCCGTAGTTTTCCAAATATATTTCGTGCTCGGCTAACTCCTGCTTAGTTTTTTCTACGTTGGCGCCCGGTCTGTCTATTTTATTTATGGCAACGATACAAGGAATTTTATTTTCTACTATGGTTTTCCACGCTTCGATTGTTTGCGGTTTCACTCCGTCTTCCGCCGAAACGACCAAAATGGCGATATCGGCTATTTCTGCTCCTCGTTCGCGCATTTTTGAGAAAGCTTCGTGTCCTGGGGTATCCAGAAAAGTTATTTTTTTATCTGTGCCTTCTTCGCCTTTATGTAAGACCT
>CAZKWN010000098.1:0-1908 GCA_964556605.1 uncultured Candidatus Saccharibacteria bacterium | reverse complement strand
ATGCTAAACCTTTTTCCATAGTTCTTCCGCCTCCGAATGTAACCGGCAATCTGCATACAGGACACGCGCTTATGCTTGTAATCCAAGATATTATGATTCGCCATGCCCGCATGCAGGGTAAACTTACTCTCTGGCTTCCGGGAACAGACCATGCTGCAATTGCAACTCAATCAAAAGTTGAAAAATTGCTGGAAAAAGAAGGAGCGCGAAAAAATGACCTTGGTCGGGAAGAATTTTTAAAACGCGTAGAAAAATTCGCGCAAGACTCCCATGACACGATAGTTGATCAAGCAAAAAAAATGGGTGCATCGCTTGATTGGTCGCGAGAAGCATTTACTTTGGATGAAAAAAGAAATCTCGCCGTTAAGACCGCATTCAAGCAAATGTATGATGATGGTCTAATCTACCGCGGAAATCGGATGGTAAACTGGGATCCAAAAGGCCAGACGGTTATTTCCGACGATGAAATTGTTTACGAAGAACGAAAAAGCAGGTTTTATACTTTTAAATATGGTCCTTTTGAAATAAGCACCGTGCGCCCTGAAACAAAATTCGGCGATAAATATGTCGTAATGCATCCGGACGATAAAAGATACAAGGATTGGAAACACAACCAGAAAATAACAGTAGAGTGGATAAATGGCCAGATTGAAGCAACTATCATCAAAGATGAGTTGGCGGATATGGAATTTGGAACCGGCGTAATGACTATTACCCCGTGGCACTCGCACGAAGATTTTGAACTCGCTGAAAAATATAAATTGGATAAAGAACAAATTATTGATAAATATGGAAAACTTTTGCCTATAGCGGAAGAATTTTCCGGAATGAAAATTACGGATGCCAGAGAAAAAATCGTTGAAAAATTAAAAAATAAGGGACTGCTCGTGTCGGTTGATGAAAATTATGTAAATAGAGTGGCCACAGCTGAACGCTCAGGAGGAATAATTGAACCGCAAATCATGTTGCAGTGGTTTATTGATGTAAATAAAAAAATTTCAACGCGCGGAAACAAATCATTAAAAGAACTGATGCTTGAACCGGTACGCGAGAATAGAATTAAAATCATCCCAAATTATTTTGAAAAAGTTTATTTTAATTGGATTGAAAATTTGCGCGACTGGTGCATCTCCCGCCAGATTTGGTACGGGCATAGAATTCCGGTGTGGTATAGAGGAAAAAATGGATTAAAAATAACTAACGCAGAATTTGGACTAAAAGCTTTTGAAGATGGACACGCAGAAGTATATTGTGGAATTGAGCCGCCCGAGGGAGAAAATTGGATTCAAGACGAGGACACGCTAGACACATGGTTCTCTTCGGGACTTTGGACTTTTTCTACTCTGGGCTGGCCGGAAAAAACAAAAGATTTAGAAACATATCACCCGACGAGCGTACTAGAAACAGGGCATGATATTTTGTTTTTCTGGATTGCGCGAATGATCCTTATGTCCCAATATTTACTTGGTGAAATACCGTTTAAAAATGTTTATTTGCACGGGATGGTACGCACAGCTGACGGCAAAAAAATGTCCAAATCTTTGGGAAGCAAAGCGATTGACCCGCTTGATATCATATCGAAATACGGCAATGACGCATTGCGAATGGCAATGGTCGTAGGCAATACCCCGGGCAATGATTTAAAACTTGATGAAAATGATATTCGCGGTTATGGAAAATTCACCAATAAAGTCTGGAACGCTTCCCGATTTGTTCTGGAACAAACAAAAAATACAGATGTTAAACATCTGTCAAAATTAGATAAAGAAGACAGCGCCTCGCAAAAAGAATTGGAAGATTTAATAAAAGAAGTTTCTAAGGAAATGGAAGAATTCAGATTCTCTATCGTGGCTGAAAAACTTTACCATTATTTCTGGCATACTTTCGCCGATATTATTATTGAGCGGT
>CAZKWN010000097.1:633-1921 GCA_964556605.1 uncultured Candidatus Saccharibacteria bacterium | reverse complement strand
CATTCTCACCTGTGGGTTTTGACCTGTCAAGTGCAATAAGTGTCAGGTAAGGCTGAATATTGTATACTTACGACTAAGGGCCGCTAGCTCAACTGGCAGAGCAATTCCCTCTTAAGGAATAGGTTCAGAGTTCGATTCTCTGGCGGCTCACATTATAAAAACTTATCTAAGCTAAAGGAAGCTCTATGAATCTTAGATAATCCATATTTTTTAATAGCGTTTTGATGTAGTTTTGTTCCATAGCCTTTGTTTTTGAAAAAACCATAATTAGGATATAATTTTCCTAGATCACCCATAAAATTATCTCTTTCAACTTTTGCTAGAATTGAAGCGGCTGCGATGGATAAGCTAATTCTATCCCCTTTTACTATTCCTTTTTGTCTTTTAATCCCTCCGGGAAGATATCTCTTATGAAATCCGTCAAGTAATACAAAGTAATTCGAATCATCTTCAAATTTGAAAAGTATGCTTCTTAGAACTTTTCGAAAAACTGCGGAATTGGCTTTTCCAATACCATATTTATTTATGTAAGAAATTCCAATAGATTCAATTCCGTAAAAAAGTGCATTCTCCTTGATTATTTTTGAATATGACATTCTTTTTTCAGGACTCAAAAGCTTAGAGTCATTTACTCCATTAATAATTTTAGAATTAAAATTTTGAGGAAATATTACTGCTGCGGCAAATATTGGACCTGCAAATGCCCCTCTCCCTACTTCATCAATTCCTATTACGTAATCTATGTCTTTTTCCCAAAGTAGCTTCTCTTCTTTAAATGAGGGTTTCTTGTTCATTTTCGTCTTCGAGAAGCGGTAAATCGACTTCTTCAAGCTCTGGTAAATTATGAACAATATCTTTTAGTTCTCCATAAAAATTAACTATGTTTGCATCTAGTTTATCTATCTGTTTTTGCTGTCGTGTCCATCTTAAAGTACTTGTACGCTGTTCAGTTACCAGCATATCTCGGAGATTCTTAACGGCGCTAAGATGTGTATGAATGCGGTGCTGAAACGAGTCGCTTAGCATATAATCACGGATTCTAGTCCACTCTTCGTCTGTATGGGAATTTGAGGATTTTACACTAGCAACGGTAGTTATTAAGAATCTTACATAACGAGCAATGCTGATTGCATGTTCATAACTTGTTACCCAAACCCCGTCTTTTCTGTCAAAACTTTCGGTGCCTTCCGGTAGCACTTGTGAAACTATTATTGCTTCAGTTGCATTTACTCTTGCAGAATCTTCTTTCAGCTTTCCTAGCCAAATTGGTCTCCATTCTTTTGTCCTT
>CAZKWN010000097.1:0-623 GCA_964556605.1 uncultured Candidatus Saccharibacteria bacterium | reverse complement strand
AGGTTTCCCAAATTATTGAACCGACTTCTCTATTTTGAAATTTAACTTATTGCCATATATCTGCACCTTCAACACCTTTGGGGATTGGAACAAATTCATCGTGTGGGAAATTTTTCTTAAGTCTTTCTTCCAGATCAAGTTCTAATACTTCGCCTTGGAGTTGCTGGGAACCTTGTTTTGCTTTTCTCTGAGCATCTTCTAAGGATTTTTGCATGTCTTCAAGTTTTTTTTCATATTCTCTCTTCTCAAGCCTTGATTCTTCTCTTGCTTTCTTGAATGCATCTTCTTCTGCCTTAGCTTTTTCTCCTTCGAGTTTCTTTTTTTCATTTTCAAGTTTTTCTAAAAGAGTTTTTTCATTTTTTTTGGAAAGTTCTAATTCTTTAAAATTTTCTTTATTTTCGAGCTCAAATTGAATTCTCAATTCTTTTTCTCTTTGCTGGGCTTCTTTAGCAATTTTTTCTTCAAACTGGGCTTCAAGCTTCTTTCGTTCCTCTTCCCTAACTTGCGATTGTAGCTGGTGAACTATAGCCTCAGAAAGCTCGACTTTTTTGCCGCAATGGGGACAAATAATGTTATCCATAAGTTTTTCTATAATACGCGTAAACTTTTTATTTTTCAACTCC
>CAZKWN010000096.1:0-1932 GCA_964556605.1 uncultured Candidatus Saccharibacteria bacterium | reverse complement strand
AAAACATTTGTTGTTTCATAAAAAATATGTTATTATGAAAAAGATTTCAAACGGGCCTTCGGGCTTTTTTTATTGAATCAACAAAATTAATTATGGAAATTAGAAACATAGCAATAATAGCCCACGTGGACCATGGCAAGACAACCTTGACTGATGCGCTGATGAAGCAAAATGGCGGGCTGCAGGACGAAGGAGTATCAATGGATTCAAACGCTCTGGAGAAAGAGCGTGGTATTACTATCTATTCAAAAAATACCTCTATCTACTACAAGGGTACAAAAATTAACATTGTGGACACTCCCGGCCATGCGGATTTCGGCTCGGAGGTGGAGCGTGTTCTCCGGGCGGTGGACTCGGTATTGCTGTTGGTGGATAGCGCAGAGGGACCGATGCCGCAGACAAGATTTGTTTTGAAAAAGTCCTTGGAGCTTGGACTGAAGCCGATAGTGGTCATAAATAAAATAGACAAGCCTGCATCGGAGCCCGATCGCGTACACGAAGAAATCTTGGAATTATTTTTTGAATTAGGTGCTAACGAAGAGCAGGCAAATTTTGAAACAGTATACGCCATTTCTCGCGAAGGAAGAGCTTTCAGGAATTTGGGGGATGATTCCGGAGATTTGTCGCCGCTACTCGATGTGATATTGGAAAAAGTCCCGCCAGCTTCTTTAGATGAAAGCGGCTTGATGTCCGCGCAAGTTTTCAATTTGGCCTATGATAATTTTTTGGGCAGAATGGCTGTGGCCAGAATTTATTCCGGAAAGATTTTTTCCGGAAGCCCAGTTTTTGTAAAAGGAGAGAATGGAACACGCAAAGGAAAAATCACAAAGCTTTTTTCTTTTGAAGGAATAAACAGAAAAGAAGTGGACTCAGCTGTTTCGGGCGACATTGTTCTTCTTTCCGGAATTCCGGACATATATATCGGGGAAACTTTATGCGAAGATGAGAGCACAGAACCATTGCCTCATATCGCCATCGATGAACCGACCCTTTCTCTTAATTTTTTAGTGAATGATTCTCCGTTTGCCGGCCGCGAAGGAAAGTTTATCACTGGAAGACAGCTCAAAGAAAGGCTCCTGAAAGAACTGGAAGTAAACGTGGGACTAAAGGTTGATTTTTCTCCCGACCAGGGCGCAAACAAAATGGGACCTTCATTTTTTAAGATATACGGGCGGGGAGAACTTCATATCGCGATATTGCTTGAAAATATGCGCCGGGAAGGCTTTGAAATGCAGGTGTCGGAACCGGAAGTTATCATTAAAGAGCATGACGGGATTAAGACGGAGCCTTACGAAGAATTAGTGATTGACGTCCCGATGGAATTATCCGGCGGTGTTATTGAAAAAATCGGCAAGCGTCGTGGTATAATGAAAGACATGATGGAGAAGGAAGGTATTGCGAGAATTGTTTTCGACATACCGACCCGCGGTCTCTTGGGTTATCGCGGAGAGTTCATCATAGATACAAAAGGAGAGGGTATAATGAGTTCCAGGGTTACCGGATTCAAAGAATATGCCGGAGAAATAAAAAAACGGGAGTACGGGTCTATGACTTCCATGGTTTCCGGCAAGGCAGTAGCCTTTTCGCTTGCTAATTTACAAGAACGTGGTATACTTTATGTAAGTCACGGAACGGAGGTGTACGAGGGTGAGGTTATAGGCAATGTTCTGAAGGGAGACGACATGTCGGTGAACCCCACGAAAGGGAAACAGCTTACCAACATGCGGGCTTCCGGGACCGATGAAGCGATAACCTTGAACCCAGTTTTTGTTTTGAATATAGAGAGGGGTTTGGAGGTGATGAATGCCGACGATTATCTGGAAGTTACCCCGAAATCCGTCAGGCTTCGTAAGAAATATTTAACCGAGCTTGATCGAATTAAAAAGAATAGAGAATAAATAATATCATGTCAACAATATCTTTCAAACCAAA
>CAZKWN010000095.1:0-1958 GCA_964556605.1 uncultured Candidatus Saccharibacteria bacterium | reverse complement strand
AGCCGGGCCGAACCATTTTTTAACTAGGCGGTCCACATTTTGCGTTTTATCCGTGACTAAAATTTTTACAGTTTTGTTTTTGGAAAGCTTTTTGGTAATTTCCGAATGCCGTGCAAAATACTCTTTGAATTTTTCAGGGATTATATCGTCCTGAGAAATGATTTTCACGTTTTTTGGCAGAATTTTTTTTATTTCTTTTTTAAATATCGGATAATGCGTACAACCGAGAACCAAGGCATCCAGCTTTTTATCCATAAACGGCTTAAGATATTTCAAAAGAAATGGTTTTGACAACATGGCGTTGCTTCCATCCTCAATGAGCGGAACAAGCATCGGCGCAGCATTTTGAAAAACTTTGGTTTTTTTGTTTAATTTTTTTTTTTCCACCGGAAAAGTTTTTGAAGCTACCGTGCCCATTGTCGCCAATATTCCAACTCTTTTATAGTTAGAAGCTATCTCTGCCGCCGGAATTAAAACGCCAATAACCTTCCTGTCCTTGAAATTTTTCGGCAGATATTCCTGCTGTACTTGGCGTAATGCCCGGGCCGAGGCAGTGTTGCAGGCTATAATCACGATTGAGCAATTCTCTTTGCGGAAAAGATAGTCTATGGCTTCTTTGGTAAATTCAAACACTGCCTCGTGGGACTTATTGCCATAGGGAACTCTTTTTGTGTCTCCAAAATAAACATAATCGTATTCCGGCATCATTTTTCTTATTGCTCGGGCGATTATGAGCCCTCCCACTCCTGAATCAAAAATTCCAATTTTCATCCGTTTATTTTAGCATATTAAACATCTGTGGTATATTAACAGGGTAATTTTATGAATTTAGACTTATCAAAAATTAAGAAAATATTCTTTATCGGAATCGGAGGAATTGGCATTTCGGCTATTGCCCGGCTGATGTTTCTGGAAGGAAAAGAAGTATCGGGTTCTGACATGTCCGAGAATCAATTGACCCATGAGCTTTCGGAGTTGGGGGTTAAAGTAACAATCGGCCAAGGTTTTGAACTCATTCCTAATGGTGTGGATTTGATTATCTATACTGTCGCTATTCCGCATTACGATCCAAAACTTTTCAGTCAAATAATCAGTTCCGGCATTTTATGCAAAAGCTATCCGCAAATGCTCGGGATTGTGACGGACAGTAAATATACTGTTGCTGTTTCGGGCACCCATGGCAAGACAACGACAACTGCGATGATAGGGAAAATTATAATTGATGCGAAATTGGATCCCTCAATAATAGTCGGCAGTCTGTTAAAAGAATATAAATCTAACTTGGTTGTCGGGCTAGGGGAATACTTTGTGGTAGAAGCTTGTGAGTATGAAAGATCATTTTTAAACATAAAACCAAAAATTTTAGTTATCACAAATATAGAACCCGATCATTTGGATTATTATAAAGATATCAGTGACATAGAATCCGCTTTTTCGGAAATGGCAGACCAAACCGATAATTTTGTAATTTGTAATACAAAAGAGGTTTCGGTTTCTAATATTCTAAAAAAAGAATACAAAGCAAAAATTATTGACTATTCAAAATATCTGGAAAAAATACCCAAGCTCTCGGTTCCCGGTATTCATAATAAAATGAATGCGGCGGCGGCCTTGGCTGTGGCAGATACTCTGGGCATTAAGGAGGAAGTCGCTCAAAAGTCTCTTTCAGAATTTTCCGGCACTTGGCGGCGGTTGGAAAAAAGGGGAGAGACCAAGGAGGGAACCATTATATACGACGATTACGCCCACCATCCGACAGAGATAAAAGCAAGCTTGGAAGGGTTGCGGGAACTCTATCCGATTGGCGCAAGCAGAGTCACGGTACTTTTTCAGCCCCATTTATACAGCCGGACGAAAGCCCTGTTTGATGACTTTGCAAAAAGTTTCAAAGGAGCAGATAAGGTATTGCTCCTGCCAATTTATTTTGCCCGAGAAGACCCGGACCCGGAAATCTCAAG
>CAZKWN010000094.1:0-1961 GCA_964556605.1 uncultured Candidatus Saccharibacteria bacterium | reverse complement strand
ACAGGCTCTCTCGGCATCCAGAATTTCCTCAGGCCCGTCAAAGGCCGAGAGATACGTTCCCCCACCTTTGTCAGCGGGTATTGCGCAAATAACAAAGTTCCTCATAAACACCCCTACGTTTAAATAGTTTCAGACTCCATAATTAGTATACAACAGTAACGTTATAATGTCCAGTGCGTTGCGGACGAGTTTACGACGATAGTGCTTTTTTTCCGATATCTTTTCTATATTGCATCCCCTCAAATGAAATTTTTTCTATAGCTTTGTATGCTTTTTCTAATGCTTCCTCTAGTGTGTTTCCAACAGCCGAAACCCCAAGCACTCGCCCGCCGTTTGTGAACAATTTACCGTTTTCTGTTTTTGTTCCGGCGTGAAATACGACAATGTCGGGTTGTGTTTCAGCTTCTTTAATTCCAAAAATCACCTTCCCCTTTTCATAACTTCCCGGATATCCACCCGAAGCGAGCACCACGGTGCAGGCAAATGAATTTTTCCATTTAATTTCAATGTCTTTTAAGGTTTTTACCGACGTTGGACGTCTGTAATTTTTATACAGACGTCCAACGTCTACACAAGCGTCAAAAATATCCAGAATATCCGTATCTAAAAGGCGCATGTATGACTGTGTTTCCGGATCACCAAAACGCGCATTGTATTCTAAAATTTTCGGTCCGTCCTTGGTTAATATCAGTCCGGGGTAAAGTATACCCGTAAAAGGATTGCCGTCTTCTGCCATTCCGGCAATAGTTGGGGCGACGATAGTTTTTTCAATTTCTGCCATGAGTTCATTTGTAACAAAAGGAAGCGGAGCGATTGTGCCCATTCCGCCGGTGTTGGGCCCCATGTCATTTTCCCCGATTTTTTTATGGTCTTGAGACGGAGGAAACATTTTATAATTTTTTCCGTCAGAAAACGCATGAATGGAAATTTCCGGGCCTATGAGGAATTCTTCAATTACCACTTCCCTACCGGAATCCCCGAAAACTTTTTTCACCATCATATTTTCTAGCGTTTCAGTTGCTTCTTCTGTCGTCTCTGCGATAACTACGCCTTTCCCCAGAGCCAAACCGCTTGCTTTAACAACAATCGGAAGGGATTGTTTGGCAACATATTCTTTTGCTTTTTCAAAATCATTAAATATCTCAAATTTTGCCGTCGGTAAATTGTGCCGGCGCATAAAATTCTTAGAAAAAGCTTTTGACCATTCTATCTGCGCGGCAGATTTTGTCGGACCGAATATTCGCAAACCCGCTTTTTGAAATTCATCCACAATGCCGAGAGCAAGCGGGTCATCCGGTAAAGCCAGTGTTAAATCTATCTTTTCTTCTTTAGCGAAATCTATCAGCCTCGCAATATCAGTTGCCTTAATATCAATATTTTTTCCAATCTCTGCCGTGCCCGCATTTCCAGGCGCGAAAAAAATTTCCCCGGCGCGCGGAGATTGAGCCACTTTCCAGCCTATCGCATGTTCCCTGCCTCCCGAACCGATTATTAAAATTTTCAGCTTTTTGTTAGCCATTTGGATACATCTTTTTTGCAATTTCTTTGCACTCTTGTAATATGTCTTCTTCTTCCGGCAAAACAAGCCGATTTTTACGATGAAATTCGGAAACTTTTCCGTCGGCAAATTCTTGCAGAGTTTCAATTTGTACTTCGTGTTCTATTGGCAAGACTCTCATTTGCAGTGTTTCCGCCGTGTCATACGGCAAAATAGGCACTTTACGTCTTATTAAGACCGCTCCTTCGTCAAAATTTTCCGTCACTCTATGGGCTGTGGCTTCCGTCCAAAAATCACGGTTTACTTTTTTTGTGAATTCCAGTCTCGCCTGATGAACCCGCAATCCAAACATGCCGGCTCCCCCGAAATCCGGCTTTCCGGTATCGAGCGGTCCGGGATGCTGATTTATAATTCTCCCCTCAAATTCTCTAATGACATTACCGGGAGTTTTTATCATCCAGCC
>CAZKWN010000093.1:0-1979 GCA_964556605.1 uncultured Candidatus Saccharibacteria bacterium | reverse complement strand
GAACTTTTGGTCCCACAACTCCGTCACCCTTTAATCCGTTTGCAATCTCAAATTTAATTACTGCCGCTTTGGTTTTAGCGCCAAAGACTCCATTAGGAGTGCCAATATTATACCCGGCATTGTTTAAGAAATTCTGAAGTTCCATGACTTCATTTCCTTTTGAGCCCTTTTTGAGTGTATGGGTGAAATGATATGACTGAGCACCAAGGACTTGTCCGGCGACGGGCGTTGTTGAAGTTCCTGACGCCTGACCGGATGGATCTGAAGGAGGTGCCGGAGGAGGAGCGATAACTGTGGAAATCGTGGTCGCGCCAGCTGGAGCGCCGCCATAACTAGTGGTTATAAATGTGTGTCCATGATGGTGTGTCGTTTGGGGTGGAGTTGGGGTTGGAATTGGATCTGAAGCCGGGACGATAGCTGTATTGTAAGTCGCAATAGCCACATTTAACGCATCCGTTTGCCCATCAACAACATCTTGGGCATCGGCACTGGTTGCGGTTGCCGCAGCGAGAGCAGTTGAAAGTGCTGCGAGTGAGCCAACTATGTGATCGCCCGGAGTTGTTGATTCGGGCGCATTGGCAGTAATCAATTCTTGAGCCGAAGTTTTTGCCGCGGCAAGGGCGGAAACATCCGAACGCCAATGGTGATCGTGTTCATGATTAAAAGACGTGTTGTCTGTCCCATCATCCGTTTCGGCAGTCACAGTCCGGGCAAGCACAAAAAAACCGCCGAAGGCTAAAGCGGCGATTACACTCGACAAGGTTATTTTCTTAAAAAGTTTATTTATCAAAGGGGTAATTTGTTCCCGAACATTTTTCATATTTGTTTATTCAATAAATTAATTAGTACCTGGGGCTGCTTTTAAGGCAAATGACTAGTTTGACTTAAAAAATTTTCAATATGAAAAATATATTGGTACTGCATGAATTCTTCATGAAAATTAAAATAAAGAGAGGTTTTTATTTAAAATATTTTACTTAAAATACTCCGGAGTATTGATAGACATCCAGTATAGGAGCTCGCGCATCACAGCCGAGGCGCCGACTTCGTTGGAGGAAGGTCCGGCTTCCATCATCACCGCAAAAGCATATTTTGGATTGTCATACGGGAAAAATCCGATGACCCAGGAGTTCACTTTATTCTTTGAGACGCCCAGCTGGGCGGTACCGGTCTTGGCGGCGACTTGCACGTAAGGCACGTTCATTGCCGTGGCGGTTCCTGTGGTTACGGCGTCTCTCATCCCCTCTTGCACTATAGAAAAATAACTTTTATCTAAATTTACATTAGTAACTTCTTTTTCTTTCGCTGTGTCATTCAATATAAAATGCGGAGTCATTAGTGAGCCTTCGTTGGCGATAGCTCCTACCGCGCGAACCATTTCCATCGGGGTCACCTGGAATCCATACTGGCCGATAGCGGTGTGATAAGTGTCTCCAATGCGCCAAGTCGGGTCTGATTTGAAAGTCACTGCTTTCCATTGCGTACTCGGGATTGTGCCCTGCGATTCTCCCGGCAAATCAACCCCAGTCGTTTCCCCGAAACCGAAAAGTCTTGCGTATTTTTCAAGGTTTGCTATACCGAGACCTTTTTGATTTTGATATCCTCCTCCGACTTCATAAAAATAAACATCGCAAGAGACGGCTATCGCCTGCATCATATTTACCCAGCCGTTCACTCGCCAATCTTTAAAAACAGTTTTTTGGTCCGGAAAATAAGGGTTCGGAATTGAGATAGAACCGGTTGAGAGGATTTTTGTGTTCGGGTCAATTATGTTTTCAGCCAAAGCGCCCAAGGCAAAAAACGGCTTGACGATAGAGCCCGGAGTGTAAAGCCCGGAAGTGTCTCTGTTCAGGAAAACTTTTCTCGGGTCGGTCATATAGCTGTCTATCGTCGGCACATCTTTCCCCAGCGACAGGATTTCAGAATTGTATTCTGGAAAACTCGTGGAAGTTAAAATTTGTCAGTTAGTGGCATCCATA
>CAZKWN010000092.1:0-2043 GCA_964556605.1 uncultured Candidatus Saccharibacteria bacterium | reverse complement strand
CGCGATAAGTCGTCAGCCCCAGGTAAGTAACGTCTTTATTTATGGGTATTTCCGGTAATTCCATTTTTCAAATTATACCACAGAAATTATGAAATTTAAAAGCCTTTTAAATAAGTAATTAATTTTACCTTCATTTTGCCTGTGTTTAAATTTATAAAGAAAATGCTATTTAAATAAAGGTGAAATATGCCAGAAAAATATTTGATTCCACTAGTAATAGTTGCTGGTTCAATATTCCTCGTAATATTGGATTGGAATGCAAAAAAAATCCAAAAGGAGTGGCCATTATCATCCTCCCAAAGATGGATGTATTTCATCGTTTCATGGGTTATGATTGCCATTATTGGATTTGTGATGTGGAAATTCTTTCACCACGATAACTAAAACGACTAGGTCCGACCTAGTCGTTTTCAACTTTATGCTTTAGGTGCTTCAGGCATTGGCGGATTATTTCTCAAATTTACCAATGCACGCACAATACCATTACGAATATGACGGCTCGGAATCTCTCCGCTTAACCAATTATTAACCACTTTTGGAGCTGTTCCCAACGTATCTCTTTCTATCTGTTTCATTACGAAGTCTCTACTACCATGTTTTTTTACAAGAGAATCAAATAAATTTTTAAATACAAGTGTTTCCGCATCTGGTTGACTTTCATTGTCAAAACTAGAATTACCATACGACAAGTTTCCCTCAAATGTTCCTTCTTTGCTCATAGAATGATTATACCAAAATTAAATTAAATTAAAAAGCCTTCGTTTTCCATACTTGACACTTCTGTATTATACAATGTATAATACAGAAGTAAAGCAGTTCATTTCCAATGAAAGGAGGATGACGCCGTGAAAGATGCGTGCGTATGGCTTGTTGCTCTTCTTATGTTAACGTTCGTCACTAGATATACATACCAAATCTGGAAACGTGAGATTAGTCCTAGGCTCTCAACATGGGTTATCTTCCTTGCTGGGACGGGACTGAGCTTTGTGACATATTTAATTGCTGAGAAACATGACATTCGCTCTGGCATCCTAAACACTATGGATTTCGTTGCGACGGCGATTGTCTTTTTAGCAATAATCACTTGGAGAAAACAAAAGACATATTTCAAGTCATTCGAGAAATGGTATCTCGGTGGCGTATGTGCGGTTGTTGTCTACGGTATTCTGTCTGGTGACGCTTGGGGTTCTAATTTATTCACTCAGGTTCTAATAAGCGCTGGATATGTTCCAACGATACAGAACATGGTAGTTGAAAAAAGGAATGACGAGTCATTTACTGGATGGGGTGGCAGTCTTGCTGCTGGACTTATTGGCCTCTACCCCGCAATAGTAGGCGGCAATTCGCTGTCTATATTGTACGCACTCCGAGCTGTCGTTTCCGTTTCTATAACGATTTTAATCATGACCTACTACGAGCTTCACTCAAGGAGGTCAGGGCGCACTAACTGAACCCCGCTATGTCGAAAAGACCTCTGGCGGGTTTTTTCGTTTTAAATAATTTATGCTTTCGGTGCTTCCCCTTCCGGACCCTTTTCTTTGAATTCTGCATCTTTGACCGCACCTCCTTCGGATTCGGGTGAACTTCCTCCAGCTTGCCCCGCATCGGCGCCGGCTTTGTTGAGCGCTTCCCCGATCTTGGACATCTCTGCAGAAAGTTCTTCGGTCGCTTTTTTTATGGCTTCCCCGTCGGTGCCGTCTTTTACTCCGCGCAACGCCGTAATTTTCGCATTCACACCGTCTTTTATATCCGCTGGAATTTTTGCCTCGTTATCTTTGAGTGCTTTTTCAGCAGTATAGATAATCATCTCCGCGGTATTTTTAATATCCACGACTTCTTTTTTCTTCTTATCTTCCTCCGCATGCAGTTCCGCATCGGCCTGCATTTTCTTTATCTCGTCTTCTTTGAGTCCCGAGCTTGCTTCAATCTTAATTGATTGGGTCTTGCCGGAAGCTTTATCTTTTGCGGTCACATTCAGGATCCCGTTGACATCCACATCAAAGGCAACTTCAATTTGAGGCATGCCTCGAGGCGCCGGCGGAA
>CAZKWN010000091.1:0-2060 GCA_964556605.1 uncultured Candidatus Saccharibacteria bacterium | reverse complement strand
GGATGTGAGGCGCGACCAGGGCAAAATGGTGTTTTTTGATATGCGCGACATGACGGGTAAGGTGCAAGCGGTGGCATTGCCAAGCCGGGCGGAAGCGATTGAAAAAGCAAAAGAGATAAGGCCGGAATGGGTCCTGAAAATTAATGGCATTGTAAACAAGCGTCCGGAGAAAAATGTAAAAGCGGATGTTTTAAACGGCGATGTGGAATTGGAGGTGACCGGGATAGAAGTTTTAAATAAAGCAGAAACTACGCCTTTTCAAATAAACGAAAGCAGTATTGGAATAAATGAGGACTTAAGGATGAAATATAAATATCTTGATTTGCGCACGGAAAGAATGCAGAAAAATATTCGCATGCGGGATAAAATAATTACCTTCCTCCGCAAGCATATGCATGACAATGGCTTTATTGAAATTGAAACTCCTATTCTAATGAAAGGCACGCCCGAAGGCTCCAGGGAATATGTCGTGCCGTCCCGTCTTTTCAACGGCCAATTTTATGTCTTGCCGCAATCTCCGCAACAATTTAAACAGCTTTGCATGGTCGCAGGATTTGAAAAGTATTTCCAAATCGCGCGATGTATGCGTGATGAAGACACCAGAGGAGACAGACAGCCGGAATTTACCCAACTTGATTTCGAAATGTCTTTCGTGACACAGGAAGAAGTTTTGGAATATACCGAAGCGATGTTTATCGAGCTTGTAAAAAGTGTTTATCCGGAGAAAAAAATTACGCAGATTCCTTTTCCGCGGATGACTTATGCCGAATCAATGAAAAAATACGGTTCGGACAAGCCGGATATGCGCGTGAATAAAAACGATCCAAACGAGCTTGCCTTTGCCTGGATTCTGGATTTCCCAATGTTTGAAAAGACAGATGAAGGAGAATTGCAAGCGGTGCATCACCCGTTCTGTTCAATAAAAGAAGAGGATAAGGAAAAGTTTATGAAAGGCGAAGATTTATTCTCTATCCGAGCCAATGCTTACGACTTGGTATTGAATGGCTATGAACTTTCCTCCGGAAGTATTCGTATCCACGAGCGCGATATCCAGAAGCAGGTTTTCAAACTTCTGAATATTTCCGAAGAAGAACAGCAAAAGAAATTTGGCCACATTTTGGAGGCATTTACCTTTGGCGCGCCTCCGCACGGCGGCTTTGCTCCGGGAGTTGATCGCATCGTGATGATTCTGCAGAATGAGCCAAATATTCGCGAAGTAATTCCATTCCCTAAGACCGGAGAGGGGAGAGATTTAATGATGGGCTCTCCTTCCGCTATAACCGAAAAGCAACTGAAGGAGCTTGGGATTAAACTCGCTAAATAAATCTATTCGTTGAATGACTGGGCTAGGTCTTTCTTTATTTGTTCGCTCAATTTTTCCACGCTTTTGAATTTCTTCGGAAAGCGCAAATATCTTTCCGTGCTAACGGTGATGTTTTTGCCGTAAATATTTCCGCTGAATTGAAGGATATGAACTTCCAGGCAATCTTTATTTGTGAGCGAATTGATTCCGTAATACAAGAGCCCTCTGTAAAATACACCGTCCAAATCCACTTTGCATGAATAAAGTCCTTTCGGAAGATCTTCCGCCAGGCTGATATCTAAATTTGCCGTTCTGGCGCCCACTTTCTCCCCATCGTTATGCCCTTGTAAAACCGTTCCACTTATAACTTTTGTTTTATTCAAACGAGTAGCTAAAGTAACCGCAACGAACAAAAGAGTGGCGCCGAAAATCTGGGTTACAGAAAGGACATTGTGGTTAAAAAAATAATCAAAGAATATTGCTGAAAATGGCCAAGCTAGCTCGCACAAGGTCGCAAGGGAAGCAGGAATTTTCTTTAAGCCATAATAATAAAGATACATAGCCAGAGCTCCGGATGTGAAGACGATAATGAGGAGAGTTCTCCAGACGTCGAATCCGACTGACGGAAGCGTTGAGAAATATTTCATAGCCGGAATCAGCATAATGATCACTGTAAAGCCAAACCGCAAAGCTGAAAGCAGTCCGTAATTTATATTTTTCAGGGAATATTTTCCGAAGGTGGTTGATGAGCCCCATG
>CAZKWN010000090.1:0-2088 GCA_964556605.1 uncultured Candidatus Saccharibacteria bacterium | reverse complement strand
TATTTTGTATCCGCGCTCGGGCCATATATGGACGGTACTTTGGCTCCCATTGCCCGCAGGTAGGTTGAAAGCTGTCCACGATGATGAATCGCGTCAAATAAAAATCCCCAGGCCATGTTGTATTTTTTATCTTCCCATTTACCACTAGGCATTTCTAATTTCCCCATATCATTTTCCCAAGCATCATCCGAAATTTTCATTACGTCTTTTTTGAGTTGTTCTATCCCTTTATCGAAAATCATTAATAAATCTTTCTTTGAAGTTTCTTCTTTCATATGGGCGTCCATCTCGGGTGTACCTTTATTCACTATCCCCGAAATCCCCTGCCATTGAAAGGACAACTGGGAAGCCAGGCTACCCGCTGTCCTTGATTTGTCGTGCACTTTGTAACCAAACTTATCATCAGGCAAAGCCTCAATCACATCTCTAAACTTTTTCTTCTCTTCTTCTAACGTTTTTAAAAAAAATTCTTTATTTGTCATATATTTTTATTTCCCCGCTTCACCCCGCCAACGGCGGGGCAAGAGACGGGGCAAGTTTTATTATTGATAATGATATGCTATAAATTAAACACTAACAAAGTGAAAATAGTATGAAAATTTTAAGTATTGAAACATCCTGCGACGACACAGGCATAAGCATAATGGAAGCTACAGGAGGCATCGCGAAGCCTTCTTTTGAGGTTTTGGCAAATAATGTGGCTTCGCAAATACAAATCCATAGCCCCTATGGCGGAGTTTTTCCGGCGCTTGCCAAAAGGGAACACATTAAAAATCTGCCTATTGTTTTGGAAAAGACTCTCAAAGAAGCAAAACTTCAGACCTCACCCCCTTCCCCCTCTCCTTGTCAAGGAGAGGGGCTGGGGAGAGGTGCATTGATTTCAAATCCGGGGATCGATTTGATTGCCGTAACTTATGGTCCCGGACTGGAACCGGCTCTTTGGACTGGCATCGTTTTCACCAAAGAATTAGCAAAAAAATGGGGGGTGCCGATTGTACCGGTAAATCACATGGAAGGACACATGCTTTCAGTATTTGGAGCAGAAAAGGGAAAATTTAAAATTATAAAAACGGAAAATCCGACACTGGCGCTTTTGGTTTCAGGAGGGCATACGGAATTAATTCTGGTTAAAAAACAAATGCATTATAAAATAATCGGACAGACTTTAGACGACGCCGTCGGAGAAGCATTTGATAAAGTCGCCAGAATGCTCGGTCTTCCCTATCCGGGCGGACCGGAAATTTCAAAGCTTGCAGAGCAAGCTAGAGAAAAAGAAATACAAGGTTTGCGAAGACATATTGCTTATGGAAGCCTTGGGAGGAGCGACGGCGACGGACAGAGAAAATTTTCAACAGAAAATTTTCGTGCTGACAAAAGCAATATGTCGAGTGAACAAATCATCCTCCCCCGCCCCATGCTCCACAGTAAAAATTTTGATTTTTCTTTTTCCGGACTGAAAACAGCCGTTCTTTATTTAATCCGCGATTTAACCAAAAAACATTCAAACATTTTGCAAAATGACAAAATAAAAGCGCAAATCGCTTTGGAGTTCGAAAACGCTGCTATTGAATGCCTCGTTCATAAAACCTCAAAGGCTATTGAGACATATAAAATAAAAACCCTCATTGTTGCCGGCGGAGTCTCAGCCAACAAATATTTGATAAGTGAAATGAAAAAGCTTGAAAAATCCACCAATGTAAAGCTCCTTCTTCCACCCAAAGAACTCACCGGCGACAATTCTCTTATGATAGGCATTGCCGGATATATGAATTATATAAAAAACAAAAAGAAAGTTCCGAGGCCGGAGAGAATAAAAGCGGTTGGCAATTTAAGGCTATAATGTGATATTATTTGAATATGGACGAGAAACTGCTCAAACCGTACGACCCTAAAACAACCGAAGAAAGAATCTATAAGCTTTGGGAAGAAAGCGGTTTTTTTAATCCGGATACATGCGTAGAAAAAGGAGTGACGAAAGCCGACGCTCCTTATTTTTCGATAGTTCTTCCGCCTCCGAATGTAACAGGCAATCTTCATACATGACACGCGCTTATGCTTGTAATCCAAGATATTATGATTCGCCATGCC
>CAZKWN010000089.1:0-2101 GCA_964556605.1 uncultured Candidatus Saccharibacteria bacterium | reverse complement strand
TGAATATTTCTTTATGTCTTTTTGAAATGCCTGTGTCACTAATCCTTTTTCCCCCAGAGTTCCATCGTCGGTGCAAACGTTAATATTGTAACAAAGCTTTTGCAGTTTATCCAAACCTACAACGGCTTTAGCGGTTTTAGCGCCCAGGTAAAAAGTCAGCGCCGATGGCGAAAAACACTTATCTCCGCATAAATGCTCGGTCAGCATTGACAGCGGAGCTATGCCCATTCCTCCAGCGATAAAAACGATGTTTTGCCTAGCCTCATCGATTTCAAAGCCGCGACCCAATGGTCCGTGTATTTCGACTTGTGACCCACTGATCAATCCCGCCAGAATTTGCGTTCCCTTGCCCACTACAGAGTAGAGAAGTTCAACCGCGCAGGAATCTTTTCCGCGAGAAAAAGAATATATGCTTATCGGCCGTGCCAATAGCGGTTCATATAAACCGGAAATTCTGATCATCACAAACTGCCCCGGTTGCGGATCGCCAAACGAAGCAGGCAGGATTACTTTCATCAGAAAGCAGTTTTCCTGAATCTCTTCGTTATGGGAAATTTCCCCGATGAAAATATTTCTTACCATTTTTTACTATGCTTCCCTACTTTTTCTTTTTTATAAATAACAGAAATTAAGTTTTTTAAAATATTTTCTGGATTCCGGGTCAAGCCCGGAATGACAGTTAATGGTGGTTTAAATACTTTTACTTTATATCCGCCCACATAATCAAGGCATCTTCATGCGTTTCCGGGTAATAAAGCGGTCTTATTCCTTTTACTACAAAACCGCATTTCTCGTAAAGTTTTATTGCTGCTGTATTGGATGGCCTGACTTCTAGAGTTTGGGCTCTAATTCCAACCTTCCTTGCTATTTCCTGCATTGCTTTTAAAAGATGGAAAGCCAGGCTCTGCCTCCTGAATTCTTTTTTTACCGCAAGATTATGCAAATGAGCTTCATCAGCGACTAGCCAAAAAATAATGTAAGCAGAGAGGACACTTCTGCCGCCAAAATTCATCCGCGCTGTCAGACATTGGGCATTGGCGTTATTTAGTTCTTTTAGGAACATTGCCGCAGTCCAGGGCAAAGGAAATGATTCATTTTCAATTGCCAATATTTCCGGCAGGTCTCTCTCTCTCATCAGATCAAGTGTTACATGGGGAGCATCTTTTTCACAGGACATGGAACAATTCCAAAAATACGGCCACGATTAAGAATATTGCGCAAAAAACGGGGATGGCTCCGCGTAGTTTGATGGTGTTCATGGCCACGGCAATGCCCAGCAGGGGCAAAAAATAATACATAAAGGAAAGGGTTGATATAATCGTTGCAGGTAATTTCGGATATATCCAGATTATTAAAGTTACGAAGATCGTCTGAACAACCAGAAGATAAAGCACATCAAATAAAAATACTTTGATTAATCCTAAGTAAACTTTTTTTTCTATCGCGCGAATGTTGCTTTTTTTCGCGTCTTCCAGTGCTTGGTCGGAAAGGATATCATTGGATTTGATAATCAGAATATCCACCTTTTTGGCTAAAATGCCGCAAGGGATGGCCAGGAGTATAGAAAGAGCGATTAATTGAGTGACCTCGCCTCCTAATTTTTGACCGGCTATTACCGCTGTAGAAGTCGCGACTACAGCGACAATCGAATCGTTGGGCGGGATATATGTTCCCACGGGAATGCGGTCAATCCAAATGAGTTCAACAAACGCTCCGATTATCAATCCTGCGTAGAGATTGTTGAGAAGAAGGCCGATTAAAGGCGCAATTACAATCGGCCGCGAAATCATCGCCTGAATGAAAACACGATCAAGACATATCAGGCCGCCACAAAAAGATATTAAAATAATTTTTGGAAACAAGTGAAGCCCTCTCCGACGGGAGCCAGAGGCTCCCTAAAATAATGAGACCCAAGTTCAGAAACAAAGTGCCCTGAAGCTTGCAGGTCGAATCAATGAAACCCAAATTTCAAAAAGCAAAGCGCATTGAAATTTGTTAGTTGAATTGATCCCACGAAGTAGAGGACAAGGCGACCTCCCGCGGGTCACAGCGCTTTCTTCCCCGGCTGGAGCCGGGGGATTTCAAGTCGCGGGATTAAATA
>CAZKWN010000088.1:0-2163 GCA_964556605.1 uncultured Candidatus Saccharibacteria bacterium | reverse complement strand
TAATTCGCGCGAATAGGCGAATAGTTGCACTTAAATTTTTAGTTTGGGAATTTCCCTTCGAAAACTATTTCTTCAAGAGGTCTTCGGCCGCTTGGGGTTTCATAGGCGCGATATCCTTCCGGTAGTTCTTCAATTTTTCCGGGCCTACCTACAGCTATCATTATTTCGATGGAATAATCGTCGGGAATGGAAAATTTTTCTTTTACGACGGCATGGTTAAAGCCAGCCATCGGGTGGACCACGAGATTCATCTGGGAAGCCTGCAGGGCAAAATTTTCCCAAGCTGAGCCGGTATCAAAATGGCGATTTACATTTTCTTTTCCATCGCTCATTATTTTTTGGGATATAACTAAAATGAGCGCTCCGGCTTTCGCGCACCAAGTTTTATTACCATCCGCCAGAGAAGAAAGAAGCGATTCAAATTCCGGAGTGCCGGTGTTTGTATATATAAATCTCCAAGGCTGTAAATTGTTAGCGGAAGGCGTCCATCTGGCCGCCTCAAAGAGCGTCATCAATTCATCGTTAGAAATATTTTCTCCAGACATAGCTCGGGCGGAATACCTTTCAAGAAAAATGTCGTTAATGGGATATTTTGTTGTCCTGTTGTTTATAGTTTTCATACTTAATTCATTCTTCCATTATATCATAAATATGCTAGAATCAAAGGATGAAAATAACTTTTAAAAACGACTTTAAAAAGGAAAAAAGCAACGTGCTTTTTGTGTCTGTTAGCCCAAAAAATGGTTCAACAGGTTCACCACAAGTAGATGAAATTGTGAAAGAAAACGGCGTAAAAACGCTCTACTTGAAATGCGACGAGCCGGAAAAAATAAATTTAAGAAAACTATATTTGCTTGTGCGTAAAATGGTTGTAATGGCAAAAGGCGCAAAAGCGGAAAAAATCGCCTTTAATTTTTCTGACTTTGTGTTTAAGAATACAAAAATTTCTAACGAAGAATTGGGTGAAATAATCGGTTCACAGCTTGATTTTGCAAATTATGAATTTACAGAATATAAAACACCAACGGAAGAAGGTTTCTCCTCGATAAAAGAAATTATTATACAAGCTTGTCCTGAACCTAGCCGAAAGGCCGTTTTAAAAGGCCATGCTATTGCCGAAGAAGTAAACAAAACCAGGACGCTGGCAAATACTCCCGGCGGAGATATGACTCCGCAAATTCTGGCCAGAAAAGCAAAAGAGGCAGTGAAGAGTTTGCCGATAAAAGTTTCCGTGCTGGGCGAGAAAGAAATGGAGAAACAAAACATGCGGGCGATACTTTCCGTGGGCCGTGGTTCAGACGAAGAATCAAAATTTATTATCATGGAATATTGGGGTGATAAGTCCCGACGACCTAAAGGTGTCGGGATCCCGACTAAAACGTCGGGACCTATTGTGCTTGTCGGTAAAGGGGTGACATTTGATACCGGAGGAATAAATTTAAAGCCCTCCTCCGCAATGAACGGAATGAATATGGATATGTCAGGGGGCGCGGCGGTGATTCACACAATGGCTCTGGTGGCAAAAATGAAATTAAAAAAGAATGTTATCGGATTAATTCCGGCTGTTGAGAACATGGCGTCGGGAAAAAGTTACCGTCCGGGAGACGTCATTCGTTCAATGTCCGGCAAGACGATTGAAATTTTAAATACGGACGCCGAAGGCAGGGTAATTTTAGCCGATGCTCTGACTTACGCGCAAAAATATAATCCGGAAGTCGTGATAGACATCGCGACTTTGACCGGGGCGGCAATGGTTGCCTTGGGCGAGCGGGCTTCGGCGATTTTTACCGATGACGATGAGCTGGCCGAGACTTTAACAAAAACGGGAGAGAAAACCGGAGAATACGTCTGGCGCTTGCCAATGTGGGAAGAATACGAAAATGAAATAAAGGGTTCGCTTGGGGATTTCACGAATATTCACAATAAAGATTCACGCTATGGCGGGGCTACTTATGGAGCTATCTTTCTTTACCAATTCATAAAAGGCCACAAGTGGGCCCACATAGACATGGCTCCAAGAATGGTCGCAATGGCAGGGGAAAACCTTGCCCAGGGCGCCGTCGGCTCTCCGGTCCGACTTTTGTATAAATTCATCGAAGAGTATTAGAAAGCAGGGATGCCTACTTTTACCGAAAAAGTTTATGAGGTTGTGAAAAAAATTCC
>CAZKWN010000087.1:0-2250 GCA_964556605.1 uncultured Candidatus Saccharibacteria bacterium | reverse complement strand
ATTTTAAAACTTGAATTAAGGAAGCTCCGCTACATAAGGAGCGTCAGCTTCGTGCAGGGGACGCTTATTAATTTTTTGAGGACCTGCATTTTGGGATTCCTACTCTTTTTGGTTTTCTTGCGCACGGTTACTTTCGGGGAATTTTTCTCCCTCTACATTTATTCTTTTTTTATTTTCGGCCCGCTTCAGGATCTGGGCACGGTCATAAATAACTTTCGTGACGCGCAGGTGGCGCTCATCAGATTCAAAGCAATCATGGACGCGCCGGTTGAAAAGATTCCTGCCCTTGCCAAAGAGATTGGAAAAATATCTTCGCTTGAGTTTCGGAATGTCACTTTTAAATATGGCAGTGCTTCTTCGCCGGCCCTTGCCAATATTTCTTTTAAGGCTAAAGTCGGGGAAACGGTTGCTTTTGTCGGCCCGTCCGGCGCAGGTAAAACCAGCTTGGTGAAATTGCTGGTCGGACTGTATGAGCCGAAAGAAGGAAGCGTTTTATATAACGGCATTTCCGGAAGCCAGTTGAATTTAAATTTGCTCCGCAGGCAGTTTGGATTTGTCACTCAGGATACTCAGCTTTTTGCCGGCTCAATCAGGGAAAATTTGCTTTTCGTAAATCCAAACGCGACCGAAGAAGAATGTATTGACGCCTTAAATAAAAGCGCCGCCAACTCTCTCTTGAAAAGGGCGGACAAGGGCATAGACACGGTCATCGGGGAAGGCGGGGTGAAAGTTTCCGGCGGGGAAAAACAAAGGCTCTCAATCGCCCGCGCGCTATTGCGCAAGCCATCCATTTTAATATTTGACGAGGCGACTTCTTCGCTTGATTCTATCACCGAAGAAGAAATAACCAAGACAATCCGCGACGTGTCTCTCGGCGGTTCGCGGATTACGATTTTGATTGCGCACCGACTTTCAACTATCATGCACGCGGATCGCATATATGTACTTGAAAAAGGATTGCTCACAGAGACGGGCACGCATGCGGAATTGCTTGAGAAAAAAGGGCTCTATTACGCCATGTGGCGCCAGCAGATAGGGGAAAGGGTTTAAGGTATTTGACGGCTAAATTTGCTATAACCCGGTAGTAGAGTTTTTTGATAAAAACCTCACTACCGGGTATAATATATACATTAAAAGATTTTTTTTAAAAAATATATGCAAAGCAAAAATTGCGAGAGTTGTATGATGCCTTTGTCAAAAGACCCGGGCGTAAGCGGGTCCGAAAAGTATTGCAGTTATTGTTTTAAAGACGGAAAGCTCACCTATGAAGGAACTGATGTAAAAGAATTTAAAAAATTTGCTTATGAGGGAATGCGCAAAAACGGCACGAATCCGCTTATGGCAAAATTCTTCACTTGGATGATCGGGTTCGCTCCGCGCTGGAAGAAATAAAATTTATTTTTCGAAAAATTGAACCTTGCTTTTTTGAGGCTTTTTTTATAGTGTTTATGTGATGGAAAGGAGAAGTTCTTGAACACAGCATTTGAGCTAAATAAAGCGAAAGCTTCTCTATCCGTGCTTGTTGGGAAGCATGGAATAGTCGGCGTTGGCACCCATGCTGGCAATATTGCTATTTACTGCGCGGTCGACATCGCTCCTAAACTAAAGGAACAGATAGAGGCAGGCGTATTGCCCCACCGGATTGAGTGGGTGGTATCTGGCGCTTTTGTTGCCGGGTAGCCTAGTTTCAGCGAACATCCGAGGTCTCTCCGGGAACAACGGAGAGACTTCTTCTTTTTTATTTTCATTCAAACTAAATTTCTTAATATATCATATATGATAGACTAAGGAATTTGATTTATTTTTTGATATGGATTTAGTATGATTAGGGTATGAAAAAAGTTTCAGTAAGTTTAATAATTGAAAATAGTAAAGGTCAGATCTTGCTTTTACTGCGCGATGATAAACAGGGTATCCCTTTTCCTAATCAGTGGTATATTTTGGGAGGGACTGCGGAAGAAGGTGAGTCGCCCGAAGTTGCGATAAAAAGAGAGATGCAAGAGGAAATCGAATTAAATTTATCAGAACTGCCTCCGCCTAAAATATATGATTGGCCTGACAAAGTAGAGTATGCATTCTATATTAAAAAAGATTTAGATTTAGACAATACACCACTTCACGAAGGCCAAAGACTTCAATACTTTAGTCGAGAAGAAATAGAGGGGATGGAGTTGGCTTTTCATGATAAAGAAATAGCAAGAGATTTTTTTATGAGAAAAAGTGAGAACAATGAATTAAGTTCGAATTGGA
>CAZKWN010000086.1:0-2315 GCA_964556605.1 uncultured Candidatus Saccharibacteria bacterium | reverse complement strand
ACTATTTTCACAAACTGATCTCCGCGGTCAAATTCATTTTTGAAATGTTTACCAAAAGAAAAGAAAGCCGGGCTGTAAAGAATAGTTTCACCTCTTTTTGCAATTTGAAAAGCTCGTTTTACTGTATTCTGAAGATTTTCCTCTTCGTAAACTTCAATTCCTTTTTTCTTGAAATCAAACACTTTGTCGCGGATAGTGTCAGTCCCCCGTTCTTTAAATAACACGACTTTGGAACAAAATTTTGGAATTTCAGCAAGAAGCTTCCTCATATCCAAAAATTTATTATCTCCGCCCATGATTAAAACCACTTTGCGCTTGTTTTTATCCCCCACCGCCCGAAGCGCTGCGATAGTAGCGTCCGGAGTTGTTGAACTATTGTCATTGTAAATTTTTATACCTTTTACGTTGCGCAAAAATTGAAGCCGGCCCGGCAAGGAAGTAAAAGTCTTTAGGGCTTTTTTGATTTTAGCGTCCGGGATAGATAAGATTCCGGCAACTTCAACCGCCAGCATCGCATTGTATTCATTGTGAACCCCCGGCAAATTTAATTTCCATCGCTTATTTTTTAATTTGGGCAGTCTTTCTTTTCCTATAATTATTTTACTTTTAATCTTTTCCTTATTTTTCTTTTGCCATTTTTTAATGAAGGGCAAAGCTTGTTTACCTATAATCAAGAAATCATTCTTCTTCTGGTATTTAAAAATATTCGCTTTGTCGGCAAAATATTTTTCCATGCTTCCTTTATAATAACCCATATGATCGGGAAAAAAGGTCGTAAAAACCGATATATTAGGCGACATTTTGCTTTCGCCAAATCCTCGCAACTGCCATGAGTCCAGCTCAAAAACTGCCGCTTCGGCTTTATTTGCCCCGCCTAGCTCAGGCGGGGTGAACTTTTTTAATAATTGAAGATTAGAGACGCCGCGGACGTTTCCTCCTAGAACTATTTTTTTACCCGAAGATTCTAAAATATGCGCAATGAGATGCGTCACTGTAGATTTTCCGCGCGTCCCCGTCACTGCAATTGTCGGCAGGCCGGAAAGCTTTACAAAAAGCGATGCGCTCATTTCCACCGGAATATTATGCTTTTGGGCTTCTTTTATATAAATAGAATCAGGCCGAATATCAGAATTTTTTAAAACCAAATCGCAGTTTCTGAAATCCTCAAGCCTGTGTTCACCTAAAACATATTTAATGCCTGCCCGACCTTTGGCGGGTTTTTCATATTTTTTTAATTTGTCTAAAGATTCTTTTAATTGTTCTTTGGTTTTTAAATCCGTGACGGTCAGTTTTGCCCCGCATTCGGCCAGAAAACTAGCGTCCCCGACTCCGCGCCCAAGTAGGCCCAATCCCATTAAAGTTATTTTTTTACCTTTGAAAAATTTTTTAAAATCATTCATATACTTTTTTAAATTCCTCAATATCGTCAAAATGAGATTTCACTCCCTTGATTATTTGGTAGTCTTCGTGCCCTTTGCCGGCGCAGAGAATGATGTCGCCGCTTTGCGCAAGTTTTACCGCTTCTCTGATTGCTTCGCGTCTGTTGGGAATTGTTTTCACTTTTTTCAAATCTTCAACAGATAAACTCGTTTTCATTTGGGCTATTATTGCGTCCGGGTCTTCGCTTCTTGGATTGTCCGACGTAAAAATTGCGATATCTGAATTCTCGGCACCAATTTTCCCCATTATCGGGCGCTTATAAGGATCGCGATCTCCTCCGCAGCCAAATACAGAAATTAATTTTCCCTGTCCCCCAATCACCTCTTTCACTGCACTAAATATATTTTCAAGCGCGCCCGGCTTGTGAGCATAATCCACTATCACCAGCACCCCGTTTGGCGAAGTAAAATGTTCAAATCTTCCCCGTGGAGGTTCTATGGTTTCCAGAATTTTATTTACCTTATTCATATCAAAACCAAGCAACGAACAAGCGCTCCATACAGCCAGCAAATTATAGGCATTAAATTTACCGAGAAGTTTGGAGTTTACATCAATACCATTGAAAGATAATTTTGAACCGATAAAATTCATTTTTATTATTTTTCCTTGGAAATGCTCAAAATTCCCGACGTCCGACGTCTGAATCCCCGGACGTCGGACGTCGGGAATTTCCTGCTCGAAATCATAAGTAAACTTGTGGGCTTTGATTCCCTCAAGCATTTTTAAGCCGTACTTATCATCCGCATTCGAGAGAGCAAAAGATTTTTCCGGTAGCATTTCAAAGAATTTCTTTTTGGCTTGGAAATAATCTTCCATATCTTTATGATAATCCAGATGATCTTGCGACAAATTTGCGAAGATGCCGCCGATAAAAG
>CAZKWN010000085.1:0-2362 GCA_964556605.1 uncultured Candidatus Saccharibacteria bacterium | reverse complement strand
CTTGTTTTTCTGCGTCACATATATCCGTGAAATCATATATGTAATATATAATATCCCGGGACTAAAAACAAATTTATTATTTTTTTACCATTACCAGCCAATTTTCAGACAAATCGGAATCATTTCCGCTAATCTCAAAACCGAGTTCAGAGCCCAACTTTACCATCGCCGTATTCCTATTATCTGTGCCGGACCAAAACATCGCACCAGGAAAATTTTTTTTATAAATATCCATCACAAATTGAGTAAAATTTTTCATTAATCCCTTCCCTCGGAAGGGCGGATAAGAACGGCATGATATTGTGTGCCAATTTTCTTCCGCCACAGGTTGTTCTATTTTCTCTACATTGCTTCCAAATCTTATGGATTTTTCTCCTAAAGGTTTTGGTCCAAACCATACAAAAGCAGCCAAGGCATCTGTTCTCTTGTGAATCAGGCAAAATGGAGTTCGATTTTTCCCGTACCATTCTTTGTATGAACCTTCACCGAAACGGTTTCTATCTCCGGTGCCTTTTTGCAGGCTGATATCGCTTTCGTCCAAAGAAAGTCTTTTGAGCCGCAGAGTGCATTTTTCACTCATTCCGACAAATATCTCGAATTCCTCGCCGTCCATTCCTATAGCATCAGCAACATGAACGGAATCAAATACAGGCAAAGGTAATGAAAAATCTTGTAAATTTTTTCTAGTTACAATTTTCATAAATTAATATATTTTACCCCATAGCGATGTCTTTGGCAAGTTTTTCTTGTTCATGAAGTTGTCCACACACCTTAAATTTCTTCATTTTTTCTTCACTCTCCTGGTGCTTTAATTGAGATGAATTAATACTCGCTATTTTTGTTATTTTATAAAAGAAGGAATCAAAGACAATCAGGAGGCCCCAGTGAGCACCACAGGAACACAAACCAAGACAGGTGATCGAGGCTTGATACTCATTCCTGAGTTCAAACTCGATCTGATTGTTAAGGTGAGGAGGTCGGCTAAGCCAACCAATTATCCTTTTTGGAAGTTTACGCAGATGCATCCTGAACATGAGCGTTCGGGTCCTACAAAGTTTGAGTTAAGGAAACTTTGTCTGTTTAACAATCAGAATTACAACAGAGTGTCAGAAGAAACGTATCTCTATATTAAGGACACGATTCTTCCATCCTGTCTAAACCTTCAGGATGGTAATGCCATCCAAAGAATGGGTTCGCTGTTTCTTCTTAGGCTTTTCAATGGAAGAGATGGCTGTGTTCCTCTTTGGAAGTCAACCGTGAGAAACAAGCGAGGCGATTTGTTTACCCCTTGTCTCATCAAGCACAATTCCGCAGTAGTTCAGGTGTGGGACTCCCATGTGGGTGATTGGAACTTTGATTGCCTCACCTATTGTCATCAAGGAGTTACTCTTGGGCCGGCTATTCCTGAACTGCTCAACGTGGCATAGGTCACAAGCTTTGGAAAGTGGCGTATACTACTTTCCCCTCGGGCGATGCTCGAGGTTATATTTCAAATAAATCTTTAAAATCTTAAATTAACTAGTGGGTTTGACAAAATAGTATCAATTATAGTTAAATATCAAAGCTTAATGTTCTTTTAGAACTGTTCTTTGAAAGTGGTGGTCATAGCCAAAAGGTTCCGATTATTCGGCGTTTTCTGGCTATGACTACTTTTGTTCTGAGAGGAAAAAAATGAGTATATCCACAACGACAATCGCCGTGGATCGGGTGTCGATTTTAAAGCTCCCGTTCTACATGAAAGGGTTGGAACGTCACGACCTGATGTTTACGGGTCCCACAAAGTATAATCTTCTGTCAGAGGCTTATGCCTGGTTGTTTGAAGGTCAAGAGGAAGGTACTGTGTTGGGAGACAACATTTACTCGTTTCTCAAAGACAGCAACTCTTTACCTTCTTGCGCTGGGTTCGCGGATCTTTTGGCTATAACAAAGTCCATAACTCCCGATGTATTTCGGCGACTCTATGGAGAAAAGGCGGCAATTTTCGCGTGGAGATCCGTCGGGCGAACATACGAAGATGGTCTTCTTCGTGTACCGTATGTTAGCGAGACAACCATTAAAACAGGAAACCCGCCTTTCTGGGCATACTTGAGCAGTTATTTCTCAAGGGATTGTCCCGCGCTTCGTTTCAAGAACGTGGAATAAACCATAAACGCCCGAGAGTGCGCTACTCTCCATAATCAGAAATCAGAACCCTGGGCAATCGCTCGGGGTTCTTATATTTTATATTAAATTTCTACTCCACCGTCACGCTTTTCGCCAGGTTGCGCGGCTGGTCAACGTCGCGATGAAGCGCGACGGCGATATGATACGCAAATAATTGCACAGGAATCGTATTAAGCAATGGCTCCAATATTTCTATTGT
>CAZKWN010000084.1:1407-2514 GCA_964556605.1 uncultured Candidatus Saccharibacteria bacterium | reverse complement strand
ATCCGCTTTATACCGAAAACGAATTTTTTTTCTTCCAGCGCTGCAACATAATTCGTCCGCCCGATAAAAGAAGCCTCTTCAGGCTTTACTTTGCCAAAGACGGGCAATTCCGGCGGCGGCGGAGCGTATTTAATTATTTGCACTCTGTTCGGTTTTGACATATATAATTTATTCCAAAATTTTTCTCAAAACATCTTCAGGAACTTCCCTCGGCTGTGGACCTACGGGCAAACCGCTTGCCGAAGGAGGTGTTGGAACCTTAGCTGCTTGTCCCGCCGTGGCGTTGGAAATCAAATTTTTCAATTTGTTCATGTCTTCCGGACTGGCGGCGCGGTCTTTATTTTGAACAGGATTTTGATTAACTGTTCTCATTCTATTTTTTAAGGAATCAAGTGAAACAGGCTTTATAACCCCGGCTGGAGGCTGGTAAATTTTTCGCTCCGGTTCCAAAGCTTTATTTAAAACTTCTTTCAGTCCGGAGTTTCCGAATTTAGATGGAATTGGTTTTGTAAAAACTTTTTTAATTGTTGAAAATATTTTCGGACGCGCCGGCGGAATGTTTCTGATGGGCTTTTCTATTCTCTCGGGATATCTATTATCTTCTTCCACCTTTTCATTTTTTGGTTTGAATTCTATTCCTAAATCGGCCAGCGGTTTGAAAAATGTGGTTTCGTCGTATTTTATCTGGTCTCGTCCTTTTTTTTCTACCTTCACTTCTCCGGATTTTATTTTGGCAATGCATTCTTTGCAGTAAACTGCCCTCCCCGGCTCCGGCTTGAAAGGAACTGTCGTTTCTTTCCTGCAAAGAGAACAGACGGCCGGAAATTTCTCAAGATTTCCGCTTCCCGCATCATTGTCGTTGCCAAGCGTCATTCCGCTCCAATCATTTATTTCCCGCTCCACGACTTCTCTCGGCCGGCAATAAAGAGCGCGGGAAGACTGAATGACTTCTTCCTCTACTTTTTTATCGTCGGACTTTACCATGGGCGGCAAAGTCTTGGCAGAAAATGGCCTTGAGGTCACCCCGTCTATCATCAGCTTTATGTAAATTTTATAGTTCGGCAAATTCACGATATCCTGCGGAGTGAATTCCGGGTCAAATTCTTT
>CAZKWN010000084.1:0-1397 GCA_964556605.1 uncultured Candidatus Saccharibacteria bacterium | reverse complement strand
TTCAAATGTCTCATGGCAAATTCTTTCTCTAAAAATTCCGCGTCGTCGGAACCGACTCTGAAAACTATCATCGTCCCAACGTTGCCAAAAACGGCATCACGCACGGCGGAGCTTTTATCCACCACTAGCTGAGCGGTATACTGGTGCGCCACCGTCAGGTTTAATCTATATTTTCTGGCCTCGGACAAAATACCGGCGAAAGCATCAGTCACGAAATTTTGGAATTCGTCGACATACAGATAAAAATCTTTGCGGTGTTCCTCCGGAATGCGCACGCGCTCCATAGCGGCAAGCTGGATCTTGGTAATAATCATTCCGCCCAAAAGGCCGGAATTGTCTTCCCCGATGCGCCCTTTGGAAACGTTCACCAGGAAAATCTTGCCGTCATTCATGATGTCAAATATATTGATGGTGCTTTTCTCCTGGCCGACGACATTGCGGATGATGGAAGTGGAAAGAAACTGTCCGACTTTATTCTGAATCGGCGCAATCGCCTCATTTCTGAATTTTTCCTGCCAAGCTTCGTATTCGTGCACCCAAAACGCCTTAATGACCGGGTCTTTCAAATTGGAAATTATTTTCTGGCGGTAATCTTTGTCGACAAGCATTCGCGGAATCCCCAGAAGCGTCGTGCCCGGAGTATCAAGCAATGCCAAAATACAATTATTTAAAATATATTCCATTCGGGCACTCCAGGCGTTCGCCCAGATTTTGGTGAAAATACCCATCAGCCCGGACGCGACTAAATGTTTGTATTGAGGGTCTATGAGCTCGAGCACATTGAAGCCCATATGATAATCCGTGTCGGCCGGATTGAAATAGACCACATCCTTCATGCGGTTGGGCGGAATAGCCGACAGCACTCCTTCCACAAGCTCTCCGTGCGGGTCCACCACGCAAATCCCCTCGCCGTTCTGAATGTTCTGGATAATCATGTTGAACATCAGCACGGATTTACCGGTGCCGGATTTTCCGAGAATATAAACATGCTGGCGCCTGTCTTTGCGCTTGATGCCAAAAAGCTGATTCTTGTCGCGATAAGTCGTCAGCCCCAGGTAAGTAACGTCTTTATTTATGGGTATTTCCGGAAGTTCCATATAGTTGTATTTTACAATAAAATTATGAAAATTAAAAGAGACTACAAATAGGAACGGATCGATTCAGCGCGAGGCTGAGCCGATCCGTCGGATGTCGGGGAATTCCAGATTCTTATTCGCCAGTCGGCCCTAGGGCGGAGTTAGCATTACTCTGGATTGCCCGACGATGGTATTACTTCTTGCTCTTCTCTTCTTCTTCGATCTTCGCTCGAAGTTCCTTTATGACGGAAGTGAAGGCTTCCTCTAGGCAGTCGAGAAAGAGGTGTTTGAATGACGACGTGTTGACGCCAGTCTCATTCG
>CAZKWN010000083.1:0-2515 GCA_964556605.1 uncultured Candidatus Saccharibacteria bacterium | reverse complement strand
GGATAAAAGGAGGAGCAAAAGCGGAGGTTGATTTAAATACAAAAAATATAGTTATTGAAGTGGCAAATTTCAACCCAACCACCACTAGGAAAACCGCTAAGAAAATAAATATTTTGACGGATGCGGTGAAGAGGTATGAAAACGAAATATCTCCGGAGCTTTGCGGGAAAGTCATGGATGCCATAACTGATTTGATCTTTGAATTAGCGGAGGGAGAAGTGGAAGAAATTGTGGATATTTATCCGAAAAAAGCCGAGCCAAGAGAGGTTTCTGTTTCGTTCGGATATATAAATAAACGTTTGGGTTCTAATTTTTCAAAAGAGGAAATAGAAAATGTATGGAAAAAATTGGATTTTAAATATAAAGAAAAAGATGGCGAATTTGAAATAGAAATTCCATTTTTGAGAATAGATATTGCCGGATCTCACGATTTGTCGGAAGAAGTAGTCAGAATTTTAGGATATGAAAAAATTCCGGAGATACTGCCCGAGATAAAGCTTGAATCGAAGGTCAATGAGACTTTTTTAAAAATGCTTTTTGCTCGCAATAAACTTCTAAATGAAGGATATTCGGAAGTGATGACTTACGTCTTTCGAGACAAAGGGGAAGTGGAAGTGCTTGCTTCTGCATCGGATAAAAAGTTTCTACGAACGAATTTAACCGACGGGCTGAAAGAGAGCTTGAAACTAAATCAAGCTAACGCTCCGCTATTAGGAATGAATGAAATTAAAATTTTTGAGATTGGAACTGTATTTAAGAAAAGCGGGGAAGAAATGCATGTCGCTTTTGGAGATAAAAAAGGAATAAAAGAAATGACGCTTGAAGAATTTTTTCATAAGAATTCTTCTCCAGAAGAGCACGGATATTTTTCTGCTGAAAAATTCCTCGTGCTCGCGCCGTCGCGCTCGCAAGTCTCTTCTGAAGAAAATTCTTATTCCAAAAAATTTAAGATGTGGTCACTCTTTCCTTTTATCGCACGCGATGTGGCGGTTTGGGTGCCGGAAGGGGTTGCAAGCGAAGAGGTTCAAAAAATTATAAAAAACAATGCCGGAGATATGGTAATACGAGGCCCGGAGCTCTTTGATGAGTTCAAAAAGGGCGACCAAATTTCTTACGCTTTTAGACTAGTTTTCCAGTCTTTTGAAAGGACTTTAACTGACCAAGAAGTGAACGACATTATGACTAAAATAACTAATAAAATCAAGGAGAAAAATGGTTGGCAAGTGAGGTAAAATCTGATATAATAGCCTTACATGGCAAAAGAAAAAACGAAGGAAAAAGATGGCGACAAAGGCCATCATTATGATGCTTCTGACATTTCGGTTTTAGAGGGGCTGGAGCCCGTCAGACGCCGTCCCGGCATGTATATCGGCACAACAGGCCCGGAGGGTTTACACCACCTTGTTTGGGAGATTTTTGACAATTCCCGCGATGAAGCGATGGGCGGCTTTTGTGATGATATTGAAATCGTGCTTCTGCCGGGCAATCGCGTGCGCGTGGCAGACAACGGCCGGGGCGTGCCGGTTGATATTCACAAGAAGACAAAAGTTTCCGCACTGGAGACAGTTATGACGACGCTTCATGCCGGAGGAAAATTCGGCGGAGAAAACAGCGGATACAAAGTTTCGGGAGGTCTGCACGGCGTCGGCGCATCGGTTGTGAACGCGCTTTCTATTTATTGCAAGGCGGAAGTGCATAGAGACGGAGGAAAGTATGTTCAGGAATATTCGGAAGGCAAGAGAAAATCTGCCGTCAAAAAAACCGGCGCTTCCAAGCTCCATGGCACTATAATTACATTTGAACCGGACCAGAAAATTTTCGGCGACATCAAATTTGATTGGAACACGATAGTTAACCATATTCGCCAGTAGGCTTACTTGGTCAAGAAAATGAAAATTCTGATAATTGACGCGCGAGAATGGGATGATAAGAAAGGCCTCAACGACGAAGATGTGTTTTATTTCCGCGAGCTTGAGCTTGAGCTTCCGTCCGTCTCTTTTTATTTTGAAGGCGGATTGGTTTCTCTGGTGAAGTATTACAATAAATTCCAGAAACCGATTCAAAATAATATTTTTTATGTTGAAAAAGAGCTGGACGGTGTCGGAGTGGAAATAGCTTTGCAATATGTGGATGACATAGTGGATAGAATTTTTCCTTTCGCCAATAATATCTACACCCAGGAAGGGGGGACCCATGTGACCGGTTTTAAAACGGCACTAACCAGAACCTTAAACACCTACTGTAAGAAAAATGAAATGATGAAAGAGTCCGAGGGTGGATTTACGGGAGAGGATGTGCTGGAAGGATTAACGGCGGTTATTTCCGTAAAGCTCCGCGAGATACAGTTTGAAGGACAGACCAAGGGCAAATTGGGGAGTATGGAGGCTCAGGGCGCGGTAGCAACCGTGTTTGGAGAGGCTTTTGGCAGCTTTCTGGAGGAAAACCCCGATGAGGCCAAATCCATAATCAATAAGTCAATTCTGGCCCTAAAAGCCCGCAAAGCGGCCAAAGCGGC
>CAZKWN010000082.1:0-2595 GCA_964556605.1 uncultured Candidatus Saccharibacteria bacterium | reverse complement strand
CTAAAAGCGGAGGCGGAAGCCATCGATGCTTATTTTGCGGATCATGATATGCCGCTTCTGGGGATGGGTATGAAAATGGCCACCGAGGCTGATGCCAATAATCTTGACTGGCGCCTGTTGCCGGCTATCGCAGTGCGGGAGTCAACCGGAGGCAAGAATGCCTGCAGCAAAGCTAAGCACAATTTCTTCGGCTGGGGTTCCTGCAAGGTTAGTTTTAGTTCCGACGAGAATGCGATTGAAACCGTGGCAAAGAATTTAGGCGGAAACAATCCAAGTACTGCTAAGCATTATGATAATAAAACCGTTAAAGAAATTTTAAACGCATACAATCCGCCTTCTATCGTTCCTAGATATTCAAATCAGGTTATGTCTATCATGAACACAATCGGTAGCGCAGATATAACACCGACTCCAACAACAATTCTTGCTAGTGCGAATATGTAATAAACAAATACAAAAAAACGCTCCGATTTGAATCGGAGCGTTTTTTTGTTTGCTAGATCTTATTCCAAATAAATCAACGTCATCTTTTGGTCTCTTGGCTCAAATAAGGTGATTTGGAAATTATAATTCTTGCCGAGTTCCAATTTCTCGCGGAGCTTTGCTTCCGACGGGAAAGTTGAGTTGTGTACCAATCCGGCCACGCCTTCTTTGATGGATACGAGCGCGCCGTGTTTGTTGTATTTTATCACCACTCCTTTGATGATATCTCCTTTCTTCAGTTTTCCTTCAAATTCTTTCCAAGGATTTTCCTTCAGAGCTTTGATGGAAAGAGAAATTTTACCGTCTTTTATTTCAATCACTTTAGCTTTTACAACTTCTCCGATTTTAAACATGCTTCTTGGGTCTTCCACCAGTCCCCAATCAAGTTCGGAAATATGCACTAGCCCTTCTAATCCTTCTTCGAGCTTCAAAAAGACTCCGAAGTCCACGATGCCGGCAACGGTACAATCCAAACTATCTCCGATATTATATTTGCTCAAGATTTCCTTTTTCTCTTCAGGGTTGTTGTCTTTTTCAGAAAAGATTAATTTACCTTCCTTGGGAAGCGTCGAAATAACCATCACAGAAATATGCTGGCCGATGAGCTTTTTTAGTTCTTTCAATATTTTGTCTTTATCCGAATCAAGGACGCGAGGATAATGGTCAGCTTTAAGCTGGGAAGCCGGCAGGAATCCCTGGATGCCGGACCATTCTAAAATTAATCCGCCCTTGTTGGCGTCTTTTACCTCCAAGTCCAAAATAGTTTTTGCCTTGATTGCCTTTTCGGCTTCGCTCCAAGCAAGCGCCTGTTTGGCTTCCTTTAGGGAAAGCTCCATGTAGCCGTCTTCGTTTTCTACCTCGACGACTTTCGCTTTGATGATGTCGCCGAGCGAGATTTTCTTGATGACATCCTTGGCATTAATAAATTCCCGTCCGTAAATAATGCCTGTGCCGAAAGGAGAAAGGTCTATATAGACGGAAGATTTCTCCACTAAAATTACCGGACCTTCCACCAGAGAATCAACTTCCGGCTTGGTCGCGCTGCGGTCAACGACGGAATTTAGCACAAGATTTTCTTTTAAATTTTCTACTACTTCTTCTGTGTCTTTGATCATAAATATTCTTGCTAAAATTAAAACATCCGCCACGAAGCGGATATAAGGTCTAGGTTCTAAGAGCATACTCATACTCAAAGGGTTACCCTAAATCCTGCTTTTAATATATATTCAACTATCCATCATACTACTACAAAACCTTCAAAATGCAAGTCCTGCCTGCTTTGCATCCCATTCCTCTCCATTTCTGCCTCACCCCTGACCCCTCTCCAAAATTGCTATTTTAGAGAGGGGGAAATACCGCAAAACTAGTTATAGAGTGCCAAGTTCTCAAGTCTTAAAAGTTTGCTATAATAAAAAGATGCCCGAACACAAACAGTTTCCACAACCAAATAAATCACAAGAAATTCTTCGTAAAGACGTAGACGCCTTTTTGGCATTACCCCAAAGAATAGAAATAAATAATCCTGAGAAAGATCTCAGTAAAAATCTTGGTAATTTTTTGGTAAATAAAGGTTATATAAACGAAATTAAAATGTGGCATGGGAGTTGGGGTTTTAAATATGATACTAAAAAAATCTACATAGCAGAAAATGAAATGTCTGAAGAAAATTACAACTATTATATATTCAGACTTGGTGTGAATTCCGCCAATGGAGAATGTTTATTTCCACGTCAGGGGGATGAATCCAACACATACAGGTTTCTTCACGAAACAAATCATGCTTATCAAGATTACCTTGTCCATAAAGAAAGTTTAGAAAGTAGTATACCTTCTTCAAGGTGGTATGACAGAGCTGTTAGTGGTGAATTAGATTCTAATTTTGCATTATTGTTTCAATTTTGTTATAAAAATAGAAAAAATAATATTAATGTAGGGCTATCAACATGGGGAAATGTGTCAGACTACAACAGTATCGACCACATTGAAAGCCAAACAGCAATCCGAGCAATTGAAGATGCAAATGAAATGATAAATATGTTTATCTGGTACCCTGAATATTTGGACGCTTTTTTGAATTATGTTTCATTAAATACTCAGGGATATACTGAGGCC
>CAZKWN010000081.1:0-2723 GCA_964556605.1 uncultured Candidatus Saccharibacteria bacterium | reverse complement strand
CATCTCACTCCGTTTCCGCACATTTCCGCCAAAGTGCCGTCGCTATTGTAATAATTCATAAAGCAATCCGCTTTGTCGGATAGTTCAAGAAGTATTATTCCGTCCGCGCCAATACCAAAATGCCTGTCGCACAAAAGCTTTATTCTATCTGTATTTTTAGTATCAAAAATACCATCACGATTGTCTATCATAATAAAGTCATTTCCCGCACCGTGATATTTGTAAGATTTAATCATAGAAATCAGCTGATTAATGTTCCCTCTGATTCTAACACCCAGAACGGTCTAACTTGCAGAGGAATTCCTTTTTCCTTCACTTCGTTCAAGGTTTTTGGATGCACCAAGCCGGTGGCGGAAGTCTGCAAAAGTTCGATAAGACGGTCATAAGTCAAACAATCAATTTTTTTCGCATTTTCGCAGCCCGGCAGTTTTGGATTCATTTCCATCACACCGGGGACATCTTTCCACAGGACAACTTTATCCGCATTCATCAGATTGCCCAAAAGTCCCGCGGTATAATCACTGCCTCCGCGTCCGAGAGTCGTCATTTCCTTGCCGGAAAAGCCGATGAAGCCTTGAGTAATTATATTTTTATATGAATCAAGCACCTGCGGAGTAATTTGCGCTTCCAGATTCTTGAAAGTAGTTTTTTTATCAACATTAGCGGTATTGTAATTTGAATCGGTCTTCACAAAATCGGTCGCGGAGATTAGTTTGTTCGGAACGCCGGCATAAGAAAAGTAATTGCTGATGATTATGCTTGCCAATATCTCGCCGTATGGGACGATCTGGTCATAAATAAATTTAGGATCCGTGGAAGCATCTGCGTGTTTTAGTGTATTTTCCATTTTTTTGAAAATATCTTCAATGCTTTCAAACACGGCGTGTTCTTTGGGTAAAAGATCCGAAGCGATTCCCGTATGAAATGCTTTTAATTCATCAAGAACCTGCTTCATTTCTTTTTTATTTCCGCTCAAGTGCGCCTTGACCACCTTTTCCAGATTGTTTGTGGTATTCCCGAAAGCGGAAAACACATTAATTGAATTTTCTTTCACGCATCCTCCAAAAACTTCCGGCAAATGGCGGATAGAAGAAGCGCAAGTTATAATACCTCCTCCAAATTTGTTTACAACTAATGACATATTTTATTTTGGCAACAAGCCTTTATTTAATAAATATTCCGCAATTTGCACCGCATTGGTGGCGGCGCCTTTTCTTAAATTATCGGAAACAACCCACATATTGAGAGTTTTTGGATTTGATTCATCGCGTCGGAGGCGGCCGACAAACACTTCGTCTTTGCCGTCCGCGTAAAGCGGCATGGGGTATTCTGCCTTTTTGAAATTATCCTGCAAAACGACTCCCGGCGTTTCGGAAAGCAGCGCCCTCACTTTTTTCAAATCGTATTCTTTTCTGAATTCCACATTCACCGACTCCGAGTGCCCTCCCATGACCGGCGCGCGGACGGTGGTGGCGGTTATTCCGATGCTTTGGTCTCCTAAAATTTTTCTGGTCTCGTTTACCATTTTCATTTCTTCTTTGGTGTATCCGCTGTCCAGGAATACATCTATCTGCGGAATCAGATTAAGGTCAATCGGATAAGCGTAGACCATTTCGCCCTTGATTCCCTTACGCTCGTTCATTAATTGATCCACTGCTTTTTTGCCGGTGCCGGTCACAGACTGATAAGTGGAAACGACGATTCTTTTTATTTTATATTTTTTGTGGAGCGGATAAAGCGCCATGACCATTTGGATGGTGGAGCAATTCGGATTGGCGATAATTTTATCTTTTTTAGTCAAGACATTTCCGTTTATTTCCGGCACGACAAGCTTTTTGGACTTATCCATTCTCCATGCCGAAGAATTATCAATTACCGTGGAGCCTGCTAGGGCAAACAGGGGAGCCAATTCCAAAGAAACTTTTCCTCCCGCTGAAAATATAGCGATGTCCGGTTTCTGCGCGATCGCTTCCTTCGCAGAAATAATTTGATAGGATTTTCCCTTGAAAGTTACTTTTTTCCCGATTGATTTGTCGCTTGCAACCGGCAATAATTCCGAGACAGGGAAATTTCTTTCTTCCAGGATTTTTAACATCGTCCTGCCCACCAGGCCGGAGGCTCCAACTACCGCAACTTTTTTTTTCTTTAACATATATATTTTATTAATTTATAATTTTAAATTTTCCTCAATACTTTTTACCGCCTCCTCAACATCTTTTCTGTTTCCAAAAGCGGTTAAACGCACATAACCTTCTCCTTTAGATCCAAAACCGCTACCCGGAGTCCCGACAACGTGCGCTTCGTTCAAGAGCTTATTAAAAAATTCCCAAGAACTTAAATTGTTCGGAGTTTTGACCCAAAGGTAAGGAGCATGTTCTCCGCCAAAAACCTTCAATCCAATTTTCGATAACCCATTTCTGATTATTGACGCATTTTTCATATAGTAAGCTATTGTATTTTTATTTTCTTTTATTCCGGCAGGCGACATGACCGCCAAGGCACCCTCCTGCGCTACATTAGATGCCCCGTTAAACATACAGCCTTGGCGTCTAGCCCATAAACTATTCAGTTTATTTTTTTCAACTAACAAATCCATCGGTATTATGGTCCAACCCACACGGACTCCGGTGAATCCCGCCCATTTGGAGAAACTATTAATTTCTATGGAGCACTTTTTTGCTCCTTCTATTTCATATATGCTTTTTGGCAAAGTTTCATCGGAA
>CAZKWN010000080.1:1278-2724 GCA_964556605.1 uncultured Candidatus Saccharibacteria bacterium | reverse complement strand
TATTTAAAACTGTGTGTTTTTTCTTCTCCACTCTTAAATTGCCAAAATTTTAAGGAAACTTTGTCGGTTAACCTATCCCCGCTCATAAAAAGACCAATTAACCAACCATTTTTTTCTTCAGATTCACGATCTTTGTAATAATTCCCCTTATAATAACTCGATGGTTTTTCCAAGACATTATTAAATGGGTAGAGTTTAACAAACTCCTGCATAACTGATATAAAAATTTCATGATCATCTTTTAGGTTCCATTGGAAATTTTCGGAAATTATTACATTATTCACAAGAGAAGTAGCAATTTTTATACTAGTTCCCTTAGGACCAGAAATGGCAGCCGGTGGTAAATCTTCCACCATCGTGGGAGCAAAACTATTTATATCAATCTCGTGTTCAAAATGATCTCTCATTTTAATTTTAGCAAATAAATCTTTATATTTTCCTTTGAGATTTGCGACCCTCGAGTCAATGCTAGCGATTTTTTCTATCTGTCTATACAAGCGACGAAGGATTATTATATAAAAATCAACATCGTGTATTGGAGAAATTTGTTTTTCCCAGAGTTCTTTGCGAGAAGCGTTGGAAATGCGTTCAAGCTGAAACTCTAGTCCATTAATTTTGCTTTGGATGTCATGTTCAAACATAATTTTTTCTCTATTGTACATAATTTAGTATTTCCTTATCACCGCCTTTAAAACTGCGTTTATATTCAAAGAGTGTTCCGGATAGATTGGCTTATAGTTTTTATTTGCTGGTTCGAGCCAACGCTTGTTTCCCTTTTCTCGAAAATATTTCATTGTAAACTCTCCGTCCACTTCGGCGATGACTATTTGCCCGTCTTTGGCTGTCGTCGCCCGCTCCACCAGCACCATATCCCCTTTTTCTATGTGCGCATCTATCATGGAATCTCCATCAACCTCCAGCATGTATGTCAGCGGTTTGTTTTTTATTAAAAAGTCATCCAGGTTCACCGTGTCCACTTGTTCTTCCTCCACAGTCGCCGGCAGTCCGGCTGTGACGAGCCCCGCCATCTGAACTTCACCAAAACTTTTTGTCGGAATCAATCTACCTAAATGGTCCTTGGCAATGAGCCCGGCTTCCATTAATTTCTCCACCACTTTAAACACCGCATTCTTGGATTTGAAACCGAAAAGTTTCAGCATCTCCGAGTAGCTCGGCATCCTTTTGTTCTGCGAGTAAAAAGATTCTATTTTGGTTTGGTATGGATTATGCATAGCTATTACCTTTTAAAATATCTTTGCGAAAAAATAAATCAACAAATCTATTCATAAAACCTTTTCTCGTATGATAGCGGACTTTTTTCAAAAGCAACTTGTGCTCTCTCGCCTCTTTCGCATATTTCTCACCCTCCATAATTTTAAGATCAATCTTCTTGTTGATCTTTTGTATCTCCCTCTCTAACATTCTTAAATATTGTGATTGTGACAT
>CAZKWN010000080.1:0-1178 GCA_964556605.1 uncultured Candidatus Saccharibacteria bacterium | reverse complement strand
TAGTATAAGTGAACGAGCGTTCACTTGTCAACAAGCAGGGTGTGGATAACCCGAAATAGCTATGTTTTACCTAATTCTTTTAAATATTCAAACACTTCCTCCAGTATTCTTTTGGCTTCCGGAAAAGTAATTAATTTTTTTGCATCTTCGTAGGTAACCCATTTTAGTTCAGGAATTTCTTTTTTGAAATTATCGGGAGTGGCAGAAACCACAGAAGAAACAAAACCAAAAAAATATTTAACAGATTTATCATGGATAATACCATCTTGCTCAAAAGCATATTCTTCAATAAACGATTTATCATTTTGAAAATCAATATTATCGATTCCTGTTTCTTCTTCTAGCTCTCTTGCTGCGGTTTCTTTTTCTGACTCACCTGGCTCCGGATGACCTTTTGGGAAACCCCAATGTCCTTCGGCGTGCTGAACCAGACAAAAAAATAAATTATTTTCCTTATCTCTAAAAACAGGGATAACACCAAATGATTTTTCTTTTATGTTTTCCATAAATTTAATTAAACTCCAAAAACAGCGGCAAATGATCCGAAACTTCGTCTGGTAAAACTTTAAAATCTTTAACTGTGATGTTGGGAGAAACTAGAATATAATCCGCAAATTTATCCGGTTTTTTATAAAAATTACTTCTAGTAGATTGAATACTATTTTCTTTTACAAGATTTCTCATGCCCTCTTCAAGTATCGCAATACTTTTCCCGTCTGGTCTTAAGTTAAAATCCCCGCATAGAATTTTTTTGCCTTCTTTTTTATTTAAGAACTCTTTTATTTTTTCCGATTGTGTAAATCTTTCAGGAGTATCAATTTTATTGCTTCCCTCTTGCCACAAGCCATGCAAATTAGCAACGACCAGCTTGTCGTTCCCGATATTAAGCGAGACCCAACCTAGACTACCGGTCATTTTCCCTCCTTGTGAAGAGTTGGCTGGTATCTGGTCATAACAATTCAATCCGCCGCTATCTTCTACTTTTATATTTTTTCTAACAAATATAGTCTGACCTCCCCTAAAGTCCATCTTCTCCGTTTGAAAATATTCGGCTTCGGTAATTTTTTTAAAATAATTAAAATCTGTAAGAATTGAAGAAATTTCGTTGAAGATATTAATGCGCCCTTTGTGTATTTCTGTAAAGTTTGGAGTTTCACCGAATAACACTTCCTGAAAAC
>CAZKWN010000079.1:0-3047 GCA_964556605.1 uncultured Candidatus Saccharibacteria bacterium | reverse complement strand
CTATAAAGTTCCTTGAGATTCGCTTGTTCCGTTTCTATAGTTTTGGCTAATTCGTCCAACTCCTTGTCGCAGGCAACTATTTCTTCTTCTTTGGTCAGGATTTCATTCTCGATAGATTTAATATCGTTTTGCAGTCTTAAAATTGTGCGCAAATCGGCTTCTTTTTTTTCATCTAAAGAAGCCAATTCGATTTTTTTGCCAGTTAAATAGCGTTCTTGTTCATCAATGGCCGCCCGGGATTGTTCCTTCTTAGCGTTGAAAGAAGAAATGATTTCGTTTATTTCTTTTTCTTCTTCATCTTTGCGCGAAATATCGGAGTTAATTTGTTGCATCTTTTCCAAGGCTTCGGTTTCTTCCGATTTAATATTTTGCCGGTTGAACTCCAAAGCGGCGAGTCTTTGCTTCGTTGTGTTCACTTCATCTTCAAACCGTTCATTGTCTTTTTTTCTGCTGTTAATATCAATTTCCAGCGAGTGAATGTCGGCTTTTGCTTGACCGATTTCCTCTTCCCACTGGGCAAGTACTGACGCAAGTTTACTTTTTCGGCTCGTTTCCGCATCCAAATTGGAATTGAGCGCCGATAATTCATTTTCCAGCTCGGCGATTTCTCTTTTTGTGGATAAAAGACTTTTTTCCACCGCTGCCCCGCTGCCGCCGCTTAATACTCCCTGCGGGCTGATAAGATCGCCCTCCCGCGTGACAAACGTTCCTCGGAAACCGTTTTTCTTCCAAAGAGATAAGCCGCTTTCAATTGTGGGTATCAGTAAAACATCGCCCAAAAGACAATCGGCAATTTTTTTAAAGTCCTCTGTAACTTTAATTTTTTGCAGTAAGGGCTCAGCTTCCTGGGGATGTTGGGCGCTGATTAATTCCTCGTTATGGCTTCTTGCTTCCACCGGCATAAAACTGCCCCTGCCTAATTGATAGTTTTTCAAATAGTCAATTGCCCACATGCCGTCTTCCTGGCTTTTTACTATGACATATTGCAGTTTTTCCCCCAGCACTGCTTCCACAGCCGCTTCATATTCCCGGGGGACATTGATATGGTCAGCCACGACGCCGTAAAACTTATCGCGGCTTTCCTTGTTTTCGATGATTGCCTTAATCCCTTCATTGCCCCACTTATAGGATTCCTGAAATTCTTTAAGGGAATTTAAACGGGAGAACTTAGAGCCGGTTTCTTCCTTAATTTGAGTGATCTTTTCCTCAGTTAACTGTAAATCTGATTTAGACTTTTCGATTTCGCCTGATATTGCCTCTCTTTTTGCTTCCAATTGATGGATTTCTTCGCTACCGTTTATTAGACCTTCGTTTACTGATTGCAGCCTGCCAGTTAAATCAGCCAGCTTTTTTTTGCCCTCATCGATTTCCCGGCTTTCTCTTTCTTCGCGCTTTTTTAAATCCTCAATATTTTTGCCGAGGCTGGAAATCATGTTTTTGAGTTTGGCTTTTTCCGTAACGACATCGATGTATAAAATTTTCTTTTCTTCCAGTTGGTTATTTATTTCTTTATCCGCATTGATCAGTTCTTGAACTTTTTGTCGGCCTTCGTCATGTTCTTTTTTGAGGGCGGCAATCGAGGCTTCCGCTTTCGTTATACTTTCCTGCATATTTTTAATTTCGGCATCTAAACCCGATGTTTTCGTTCGCAGTTGTTCGATTTCCGCAAGATCTTTTTTCTTGCGTTCGGAGACGTCGGTTATTTGATGGCGGGCGAATTCGACATTTTTTTCTTTGATACTGATAGTGTTTTTTATTTCATAGAGCTCTTGCCGATTTTTGGCTATTAATTCTTCGTTTTCCAAAAGCTTCGTTTTGAGCTCTTCCAAAGCCGATTCTTTGGCTTCGAGATTTGCGCGAATGCCTGATTCTTGATTTTGCATTTCATTGCGTCGGGCTTGCAAGGAAGAGCCTTTTTCGAAGAGCTCGGTATATCCTTGCAGAGCAAGCGTCAATTCCGTTTCTTTAACGCGCTCTTTTATAACCTTGTATTGTTCCGCTCTTTTGGCTTGCCGGGAGATGGCGTTGAGTTGCGATTTTACTTCCTTAATAATATCGTTGAGCCGCAGCAAATTTTGTTTGGTTGCTTCCATTTTGCGGACTGCGGCATCTTTGCGGCTTTTGTATTTGGATACTCCGGCGGCATCTTCAATATATAATCTTCTATCCTCGGGCTTGGCTTCGACAAGGCTCGCCACATTTCCCTGTTCGACCAGGGAATAGGTTCTCGCACCGACGCCGGTGCTCATGAAAAATTCTCGAACATCCAGAAGCCGGCAAGGAACCCGATTGAGATAGTATTCGCTTTCGCCGTCGCGGATAACTTTGCGGGAAATTGATATTTCACTCAATTCGGAATAATCGCCCGGAAAGGTTTGGCCGTTGGCGGCCAGAGTCATGGTGACTTCCGCCATGCCGACGCCTTCTGATTCCTGACTGCCGTTAAAAATGACGTCATCCATTTTTTTCCCGCGCAGGATTTTGACCCTCTGTTCACCCATTACCCAGCGGATGGCGTCAACGACGTTGGACTTCCCACAGCCGTTAGGTCCGACGATAGCCGTGATGCCTTCGGAAAAATCCAAAACGGCCTTGTCGCGAAATGATTTAAACCCCAGTATTTCCAATCTTTTTAAGTTCATAAATTATCTTTAGCGTATTGGTAAAAGTTTGTAAAATACTAACAAAAGAACTTTCCTTTGTAAAGAAAAAATACAACAAAATGTGGTAATGAAATATTGATACCACAACATATAGTACTTTGATCTTTTTTGCCTCTTTCCTGGAGCTTCTCGTTCACAGGGCAATTTTATAGACGTAAATGTGCCTGATAACGTTAATTTTGCGGTTAAAAAGCATGTCCAATCTACGATGAAGATTGCGGCTTAAATTATATATTATTTTCAGGAGTCCATCTCATATAGCAGAGCACAATGCAAATAAAAAGTTTGTTTATATGCCGATGAATGAGAATTGACATAATACGATATGCAATATGTGCTACCGGGTACCTTAATTAGCGATGGTTTATGATTTGAGATAGCTGT
>CAZKWN010000078.1:0-3095 GCA_964556605.1 uncultured Candidatus Saccharibacteria bacterium | reverse complement strand
GCCAAATAGCTCGTGTTGTGATTCTTTTTAAGTTCTTCTAAGTCAAAGCTCATAGCATTAAAAATAACATAAATTCGTCGCAGGCGCACTTTTTAGAAAGCCTTGCGCAGGGCGACGGCCCGAGCAGAGCAATTTTTCAGTAGAAAAATATGTGTGCTTTGTAAAAAGTGTGCCAAGAAAGAATTTATGTTATTTCTTTGACTTTGCTTTGGTAGTAGCGACAGCTCGTTTCTTGAAGCGTTCTACGCGTCCGGCAGTGTCCATTATTTTTTCATTGCCAGTATAGAAAGGATGGCATTGGCTGCAGATTTCCATTTTTATTTCCGGCATAGTGGAGCCAACCAGAAAAACCGCTCCGCAGGCGCAAGTAGCTTTCGTTTTCAAATCGTATTTTGGGTGTATATCTTTTTTCATAGTTCGGTTTTACTCACTATGACCCTGAGTTAATCGAACGGGTCATGACTTGTGGATATTATCACAAATTTTACTTTAAAGCAAATCATACAGACGTTGGACGTCCAACGTCTGTAATTAAAGTAAATCGATATTTGCTTGAATGGTAGACTTCAGCTTCATCACGCTTCTGCTGTAAGAACAAGAAGACCCGCCTGTTCCGTAATATTTACAAGCGGCTCTGTTTTGCGCACTCGCACTCGTGCCGATCGCTCCCAGATCCGACAGATACATTCCCGAAGCCATAAATGCGTCAAGGGGAGACCATGGATTGGCTTCATAGCCCAAAGCGCTCTTAAGACGGCTAGCAAAAAGCTGCCAAGTTGAGGGGATAAATTGCGCCGGCCCCATAGCTCCGCCATAACCATAACCGCCGATTGGGCAAGAAACTGCCGTCTGAAAAGCGTTAAAGCCAAAGTCGCCTGTAATGCTCAAAAATGGAGGGACATCGCGTGTCGGATGCATCACATTAGCAAATACAGTTCCTGTATTTTTCCCGACCCCGGCACCAGTAGTTTCGTTTGTCAAATAGCACTGGCCAGTGTTTGCGCCTAAATTGCTTTCCTGAGTCAGAATAGCCAACAAAAAAGCCGGGTCAACTCCCATCTTGCTTTGCACTTGGTCGGCATATTGGAGCGCCGTACCGAATTCAATTTTTTGCGAAACACCGGCGAGGTTAAATAAGGCGCTGCGAATCTTATCTGCCCGGGCTTTTTGCTCTGCTGCGAGCTGTTGGTAAGCGCTCTCTTTTTCTTTAGAAATAGCCAGAAGCTGTTTTTGATTCGCCTCGGAGACAGCCATTTTTTGTTGAGCAGTTTCCAATTCGGCCTTTGCGTCAGTCACGGCATTTTGCTGTTTTTGAAGATCCGTTTTTACGGCTTCAGTCTGTGTTTTCACTCCATTAATAATATCAACCGATGATTTAACGCCTTGTTGTATGGAATCATAAGACTCTAAATCGCTATAGAAACTTGAAATAGTATCATCGGAAAGAACTAAATTTACCAAGCTTTCATTATCAAATTCATCCGCGTTCCTTAGCAACTGGGCCAGCGATTCGTGCTCTCTGTTAATTTTTTCAGAAAGTGATTCAATTGTGTTTGTTTTGTCCGTAATGTCAACGCTCAGCTGAGCAATGACGAGAGCTTGAGCTTTTATTTTCGTTTTTAGGGCATTGATCTGGCTGTTTAAATAATCCACATCGCCCTTTAAAGTACCGGTTTGTTTTTGCTGGGCTGCTTGTAATGTTAATAAGGTCTTGAGTTCCGCTTCTATTTGAGCAAGCTGATTTTGGCAATAAATTTTGTTAGCCGGGCTGGAAGACGTGGTTAAGGTCAGACAATCAAAATCAGCGTATGCTTTGGGCGCTAAAAAAACATAAAAGCTTAAACCAAGCATCGAACAGAGTAAAACAAAAACTATGGATTTTCTTCCCATAGTTATATTGTAGCATAAATTTTTATTTTTTATTTCCCTCGGCCGTAGACCTACGGGCGAGGCTTTTCCGCCTTTTCCCCGCCTGCGCGGGCAGGTTCCTTTTCCGGGGCAGCAACAGGAGCTCCTTCCTCTCCTTCTTCCTCCTTCTTGCCTTTCTTCTCAACTTCAATTGCGGATAGGTCAACCGGCACGACAACTTCTTCTTTTTCTTCAACCTGTAGAACGATGGAGGCCACCACTTCAGTCGGCTCGTTTATAACGACAACTCCGGCCGGAAGTTTAATGTCAGAAACAAAAATCTGATTATCGAGGGTTTCCAGTTTAGAAATATCAGCGATTAAATTATGCGGAAGATCAGCCGGCAAGGCTTCAATTTCAATTTCAAAAAGCACCTTGACTAGATTTCCAATTCCATTCTTAACAGCGCCCGATATGCCTTCAAATACGACAGGCACCTGAACGCGTATTTTCTTTTTCATGTCTATCGCCAGAAAATCTACATGAATCGGCTCGTCGGTCACCGGGTCAACCTGCACTTCGTGAATAAGCACATCGACATCCCCTTCCGGCATTCCTATTTTAACAGCCGAAGATTCACCTGCCTCTTGCCAGATTTTTTTAAATTCAATATTTGATAAAGAAATAGATGTAGTGTCTTTGCCTGCCCCGTAAAAAACAGCCGGGATTTCTCCCGATGACCGCAAAGTATCCAATTTGAGACTTGGGTCTCTCTTTTTAGCTTTGATTACAAACATTCAGATAGTATATATAAAAACGGCAAAAAAGCAAATCTAAACGATATATTTTTTACTTTTCATATTTTCCAATGGATGCCAAGCTGTTATTTTTTGCAGCCTGGAGTAAAAGGGCTTGCGCTCCTCGAACATCGCTTGGATTTTTTGCCCAACTTTGGAGCGCGGGATTTTGAATCGCCCGGCCGTAAGAAAAAGTCAGCGGCCAAGGTAGCGGACCCAGATTATGCATGGCATTTAAATTTTTCACCGCATCCTCATCCCTTTGCCCGCCGGAGAGAAATACAATTCCGCCGATATTCGCCGGCACATGTTCTTTCAGACATTTTACGGTCATTTTTGCTGTCTCTTCTGTGGATGATTTTTCTTTTGCGTCCTTTCCCGGCATCACCATGCTGGTTTTTAAAATTACGCCGGGAATAAAAATATTAAGGTTTTGTAATTCGGAAAAAA
>CAZKWN010000077.1:0-3100 GCA_964556605.1 uncultured Candidatus Saccharibacteria bacterium | reverse complement strand
CACACCGTCTGGTGTGTTTTTAAGTTTGGCACTTTTATTTAGCAACTTTCTTTTTTGAAATTTTAGTAGCTTTCCTAGGCGCCTTTTTGGAAACTTCTTTCCATTCGCTTTTTAGCATTTTCGCGAAAGCTTTAATTTCTTTTTCGTGAGCTTTGTATTGCTTGGCATAATTTTCGGACACAACATCCACCGCCTTATTATAAAGAGGAGTGCCGACTTCTTTCGCTTTTTTAATTTCGCTCGCCACTTCTTTTTTCATCTTCGCCATTAAAGCTGATACTTTCTTTTGATTTGCCTTGCCATCAGGGCCTAACAAATAATAAGCTCCGGCGCCAAGCGCCGCCATCCCCGCTCCTATTGCCATTTTTTTACCGCCGGACATTCCATTTTTTTTATTTTTTATCATTGTGTTTTTTTTATTTTGATAATTTTCAGCCAGAGGCTGATCCGCCTTTGGCGGAAACTTCTACTCTTTTCGACCTCTTCTCTTTTTTCTAAAAATAAAACTAAAGATGGCGCTGTCCCGGAGGTCTCCCAGCATTTCTTTCGTGGTATCTCCGAGGTTGTTTATATTGCTTTCCACTTTATCCATAATTCTTGAAAATGTTTTTGTAACCCGAATTATATAAAATATAAGTATCGCGCTTAAAACCCACAGAAGAACAAATCCGACCGAGGATATGAAGAAGAAAACCTGCGATTGTAGAAGTGTGCTCATGACTGCATTGTATTACAATTAGTTATATAATTCAAATATGAAGTTTAGCGACAGACTGGAGGAAAAATTCCGCCTGGACACAAATCAGAAAAAAGCCTTGCGCAAGCTGGGTATTTTTTCTGTTGCGGATTTGCTCTTTCACTTCCCTGTTCGTTATAGCGATGTCAGCACGGTAATGAAAATCAGCGAGTTAACCGCAGGCACCAATGCAACGGTGTACGGGAAAGTTTCAAAATTGAAAACTAAAAAAGCTTTTCGTTCAAAGATACCGATGGCGGAAGGCGAAATAGAAGACCTATCCGGAAAAATAAAAATAACTTGGTTCAATCAGGCCTACCTCGCCAAAATGCTTCACGACGGCGAGAATGTTAAGTTAACCGGCAAAGTTACGCAAGGCAAGAATGGTGTCTATTTGGCCAATCCGGAATTTGAAAAACTGCCTTATATGCCGATAGATTCGCACGACAGTCTTTTTACACCCCCACCCCAGCCCTCCCCCGAAGGGGGAGGGAGTAATAATAAAGTCTCTTCCTCCTTCGAGGGATTCTCGTATCCAATTTATGCGGAGACTCGCGGTATCACTTCCAAATGGTTTTACCACGCGATTGAAAAGATATTCAAGGAAAAGACACTCGATGATATAGAAGATTACATTCCGGAAGATATTTTAAAAAAATACCATCTACCTTGCTTGAAAACAGCGCTCATTTGGATTCATAAGCCGAAAAATAAAAAAGATGCGGAATCTGCCCGAAAAAGATTCGCTTTTGAAGAAGTTTTTTGCATACAGCTTGAGCGCCAACACGACAAATTAGAATACAGGAAAAATAAATCTTTCCAAATCAAGCCGAACGAAAAAGACATGCAAGATTTTTTGGCGCGTTTTCCTTTCAAACCGACAAATTCACAGAACAAATCCATTGAAACAATTCTTGCGGATATGGCTAGAAATTTTCCCATGTCACGATTGCTTGAAGGAGATGTCGGATCCGGTAAAACTGCCGTCGCGGCGACAGCTTCATATGTGGCTGTGAAACAAAGGCCTAATGGGCAAAGTTTCGGCAATCTGCAGGTAGCCTATATGGCGCCGACAGAAATATTGGCGGCCCAGCACTTTGAATCTTTTATAAAATATTTTACAAAAGAGAATTCAGGTCTGCCAATCAACATAGGGCTCATTACCGGCTCCGGCTGTAGAAAATTCCCTTCTAAAATAAGCCCGGATTCTTGGACAACGATTTCCCGCGCACAACTTTTAAAATGGGTCGCAAATGGCGAAATCCCGATTTTAATCGGCACCCATGCCCTTATACAGAAGACCGTAAAATTTAAAAATCTAGCTCTGGTCGTGATAGATGAACAACACAGGTTCGGCACCGCCCAAAGAAGAAAACTCGTCAGAAAGGACGGAGTGGCTCCCCACCTGCTTTCCATGACGGCCACCCCCATCCCCCGCACGCTCGCGCTTACTATTTACGGTGATTTGGATTTATCACTATTGGATGAAATGCCGCCCGGCCGAAAACAAATAATCACAGAAATAATCACTCCGAACAAGAGAGATGAAACTTATGAGAAAGTCAGACAGGAGCTTAAAAACGGCCGGCAGCTCTATGTGATTTGCCCGAGAATTTTTGAAGCGGACGAAGCCCCGGCAGAATTTTCTTTAGAGGGTCTCTCGCAGGCCGACGGGCCGAGAGTGAGCGCTCGGCTAGTAAGCCGAGACAGCGACCCGAAAAAGAAAGATTCTGTCGGGGCTTCGCATCAGGTGAAAAATCCTCTCGAAGTCAAATCTGTCACAGCTGAAGCTAATCGTTTGAAAAAAGAAGTTTTTCCGGAATACGAAATAGGGATATTGCACAGCAAGATGAGCAAGGAGAAAAAAGAAGAAGTAATGGAGGATTTTACCTCAGGCAAGATAAACATCTTGTGCGCGACTTCGGTAGTGGAAGTCGGCGTGAACGTCACTAATGCTACCACCATCATCATTGAAGGCGCCGAGCGCTTCGGGCTCGCCCAATTGCACCAGCTTCGCGGGCGCGTTATCCGCAGTTCGCATCAGGCATATTGCTACATTTTCGCCGACGCCAAAAGCGAGAAGACAATAGCCAGATTAAAAGCGTTAAAAACCGCCAAAAACGGTTTTGAATTAGCCGAGCTGGACCTCACTCTCCGCGGCTCGGGCCTGCTTGCTGGCGGAAAGCAGTGGGGTATCACCGACATCGGTATGGAAGCAATTAAGAATATAAAAATGGTGGAAGCCGCCCGCACGGAAGCCATTGCCCTGATAGAAAAAGACCCCGAGCTCACCGATTACCCCATACTCAAAGCGAAGGTAAAACAGAAGACATCTGAATTCCACTTCGAATAAGTTAAACAAAA
>CAZKWN010000076.1:0-3111 GCA_964556605.1 uncultured Candidatus Saccharibacteria bacterium | reverse complement strand
TTCGGCAATTTGATTAACGGAGTACTGATTGCCGGTGCCGATGTTTATGACTTCCCCTTTGCCCACTTTTTCTGATTTTAGAGCCAATAAATTTGCCCGAACCACATCAGAAACATGCACGAAATCCCTCGTCTGATTACCGTCTCCGGTAATTGTGAGCGGCTTATTCTCTTTCAACAGTTTCAAAAAATATCCGATGACCAGAGGATAAGCGCCCTCCGGATCAAGCCGCGGGCCATATACATTGAAATACCGGAGAGAAACAGTCTGGAGGCCGTAAATTCGAGTGTATAACTTCAGATAAACTTCTCCGATATATTTGTGAGCGGCATATGGTGAAAGCGGAGAAACCGACATTTCTTCGCTTTGAGGGCATTTGTCTTGGTCGCCATAGACAGCGGCGGAAGAAGCAAAAATCAATCTCTCTACTTTGTTCAGCCGGGATGCTTCCAGAACATTTAAAAGCCCGACGACATTTACTTCGTTCGTCTCAACCGGATTCTCTATGGAATATTGCACCCGGAGCATGGCGGCTTCATGGAAAACATATTTCGCGCCTTCAAAAATCGGCATTAATTTTTCCTTGTCGCGGATATCGATAGTGTGCAAAATGGCTTTTTCGTTCACATTTTCCTTTTTGCCGGCAGATAAATCGTCAACGATATGCACCTCGTAGCCCTCATTAATCAGCGCATCCACAATGTGCGAGCCGATGAACCCTGCTCCGCCTGTGACGATAACTTTTTCAGCCATAACCTTATTGTAACATTTATCCAGACGTCGGACATCTGCAAAGCAGGTGTACGACGTCTTTTCTATTTAATAAATTGGTCAAGCATCTCCTTATTTGCATAGCCGTTTTCTTCCAATCTTTCCACAGCCTTAGCAAAATCCGCTTTATCTTTGGTCTGGTAGAAATGCTGGAGAAAAATAGTATAAATTCCCTCAACTACTTTTCCATCTTTAGAATAAAAGCTCGGGTCAAGGCTAAAAACTTTTTCAAAATAGCTGAACGATTCATCATATTTGTTTTGATAAAATAAATTTAAGGCAAAACGATAATTTACATCCGGCCTGTTGGGCGCATACATCAAAGTCTTTCTGAAATAATTTTCCCCCTTGCTGAGATATTCAGGATTTTTTAGATTGCTTCCCTCTATCGTATAGATGTAGGCCAAACTAGAAAGAAATTTTAAGTCGAGTGGAATTTTTTTCGCATATTCATCCGCTCTATAAAAAGCAACGTCCAACAAGTTCACCATTGATTGATTGTTACTGTTGTAATTTTGCGAGACAACAGATAAAAACTCGTTTCTGATATTCATTTGGGTTGTGGTAAACGGCTCAAAGACCGTATCAATTTTTTCGGACATAGCCTCCGCATCGCTCGTCTTTCTTATAGATAAGTAATCCTGCATTTGCATATATCCCGGCAAATCGTTTGTGAAAAAGACAAAGCACAGAAATAACGCCAGAATTGAGAAGAAAATGCCAGCAAAAAGGGGCATTACAGACGTCCGACGTCTGGGATCTTGACGTCGGACGTCTTGATACACGGCAAAAGCCAGCACGGCATAAAATGGGATGAGTGTTGTTATCTGGTCAAAGATAAATAAAAGATGGATTAAAAAAGAAACGCCGAAGAAAAGAAATCCAGCTTTTAGAATAGAAAATTCTAGACGTCCGACGTCTGGGTGCCTTTTGACGTCGGACGTCTGTTTCTTTTTGACGTCGGACGTCTGGACGTCGGTTTTACCGACGTTGGACGTCGACAGACAAATCTTAAAAAAGAAAAACCAGATGGATAGATAGGCCAGCAGTCCGAAAAGGCCGTTCATCACCAATCTGTCCAAAAGCTCATTGTGCGCCCTATCAAACCAGTCTGCTTCGTATTTATACAGCGCAGGATCAAAATACTTGCCATAAGCAAGAATAAAATTCTCCGGCCCCCAGCCGATGAAAAGCTTCTTCCAGCCGTTTTGCGCCGGATTCACTGCCTGCAGGCTTATTTTTGCGACAATTAATCTAGAAGCCGTTGAGGAGTCTTCCGCGCTGACAACAGAGGCTCGCGAGAGCCCGGGAACCCTCTGCCAGACTTCGCTTTTGCGAGTAGAAATAAAAAGAGCGGAAAAAATTACCAAAAGACACAAGAAAACGGCTGATGTTTTTCGTAAATTTAATTTCCAAAAATTAACTTCCCTGCCTTTGAAAAAGGCATAAATCAAAACTGCAACAATACCTAGAGCCAACCCGAGCATTGTGCCCCTTGTCTCCGCAATAAAAATTCCAAAGACAGACAAAATAAGCATGAGTATTGATCCCGTTAGAGACAGGGGGTCGCTGCGAGCCCTCGCGATCTCTAACGGGATTGTGCTTTCAAAAACTATCAAAGCACAGAATATTGAGAACAATAAATATCCCGCCAAGAAAGTCGGATTGTCGGCGAAAGAACCGGGACGGCTGATACCGCTGAAGAATTGCCAGAATTCTCTCCCGAGTACAATGAATGAAGTAAGTAAACTTAGTTTGAAAAATAAAAGCCAGTCTTTCTTTTCAAAAATAAGCAGGCTGAAAACGAAGAAGGAAAAGAAAAAAAGCATTCCTGCCAGCCCTTCGGCCCGAGATGTGTTGCCCCAAAAGGCGGTAAATTTATTGACGGCAAAAATAGTGCTGATTATAAACGCGGAAATAAAAACAAAAACCGAAATGACAAGCGGATGTTTAAAAAGCTTATTTATCTTTTGGATAATTTCTTCCCTGAATTTTTTTTGATAAAGGAAATATAGTAAAAAAAGAAGGCTGGTTAAAACTAAAAAGCTTCTCAGAAAAAGGCTCTTCCCTGACACGAAAGGGAAAAATACCGAATCAGAAGTGCTCACAACGAGCGGGACAAACGCAAGCGCCCATAGGCATAGTTTGATTAATTTTTTCATTTTGTTAGAGATTATAACACAGAATAAGAACCAATCCCTCCCGACCTCCCTTTATCAAGGGAGGTAAATTTTTTCCCCTTGATAAAGGGGAACACAAGGGGATTGTTTTAAAAAATTGATAGCAAAAAAACCACCCCCGTCGGGGTGGTTTTTTAATACTTTTTAAGGCGTATTAACC
>CAZKWN010000075.1:0-3125 GCA_964556605.1 uncultured Candidatus Saccharibacteria bacterium | reverse complement strand
GGGTCAGACTAAGCCAACCCCCTTATTCTCAAACGATCTCATCAATCGCTCCTTGTTCTTTGCTCTTTTTGTCTTTCCTTGCAAGAAGTTTGGTCCTTGCAGACCACTACTCCAAGACCGAAATTGTATCCCAATCCCGAAGTGGGTTGGGGCATTCCGCAATTGGAGCATCTGCTAAAGTTATTTTGTAGGAACTCAGACGTTCTAAGTGGCTTTTCTATTTGTTCCCCACCAAGGCCCAAGAACAACATGGTCACCTCCAACTTCTCACTATTAATGATACGCCAAAAAACAAAAAACACATTTAAAAATGTGCATAACTACTTAACGAAATTTTAATGCAAAAAATTACATTTTCTTCGGAGCTTCTATTCCGAGCAAGTGCAATCCGGTTTTCATTACGAAAGAAAAGGCGTAAGTCAGCGCTACTTTGTATGGCGAGTTTTTGTCTTCTTTATTTACGATTACCACATTGCCGTAAAAGCTGTTGTAGGCGCGGGCAACTTCTATGAGATAGTTCGCAATATAATGCGGCTCGTATTCAGAGACGGAGCGGGACACAATTTCGGGAAATTTATATAATAATTTTTCCACTTCAAAAATTTCTTCCGGCACTATATCAAAATCCGGCAGAATATTTTCTTTCTGCGCTTTTTCCAAAACGGAATTTGCCCGCGCGTATGAATACTGCAGATACGGTCCGGAATCCCCTTCAAACGAAATGGACTTTTCAAAATCATAAATGATGTCTCCTCCGGTGGATTGTTTCAGAATTGAATATTTGATTGCTGCCACGCCGACGGTCTCCGAGATTTCTTTTTTGTCCGCTTCATCCCAGTCGCGCTCTTTTATTTTCTCGGTCACAAGCGAAATGGTATCGAAAATAAGCGACTCCCCCGTCACCACATTGCCTTTCCTGGAAGACATTTTTCCGCTCGCCAAAAGCATCATGCCGTGCGTGATATGCTTCATCCTGTCTGTGTATTGCGGGTGAATAAGCGATATAGCCTTCCCAACGACACGCATATAGTCCAGCTGTTCATTGGCGGTTACCATAATAGATAAATCCATATCAGGTTCTGTCTTGAATTTTTCTTCCGTTAACCCGAGCTCCTTTGCCTCGTATGTCGGCAGTCCTTGAGAGGTAATAAAAACTCTTGTATGCAATTTCGGGTCATATTTTTCTGCTTTAAACACAATCGCACCGTCTGATTCTTCAAACACTTTGCCCATATTGTCTTTTACAATTTCTCTCCCAATGTCCGACATCACGCTTTCCAAAAAATAAAAATCAAATTTAGTGCCGAGCAGTTTGTATAAATCTTCAAAAGCTTCCATCGTCGCATCAAAACCCCAGGCGTATATTTCATTTATCTTTGGATCAGTCCTTTCATAGATTTTTTTATTTAACTCATCGATTTCTTTTTTTGCATTCTCGTCTGTTTCATAAGCGTCCGCACCCAGCACATAAGCCTTACCGATATTTGAAGCCTGCAGGATATGATCGCCTGCTTTGCTTTGCAATTTTTCATCTTGGAGCAAACCATATATGGCTTTAGCCACATGCAATCCGATATCTCCCTGATAATTTGCCCGGGAAACGTTGGCGCCGGAGTGTTCTAAAATTCTCGCGATTGATTCGCCGATTGCGTTCGTCATCAAGTGCCCGATATGAAGCGGCTTGAAGGGATTCGGGTCGGTATATTCAATCATTATTTTTTTACCGGAGAGAATTTCATTTTTCCCGACATCATTCCCTTTATTTAAAATTTCTTCAATGCTTTTACTGAAAAATTCCCGGGACAAATGAAAATTTATGAAACCAACTCCGGCAACTTCTATTTTTTCTATATTTTTATCTTTATTTAATCTATTTGCTTCAATAACTATTTTTTCCGCCACCCCTTTTGGATTGGTCTTTAAATTTGGGGCGCTTACCATCGCCACATTTGTGGAATAGTCTCCATTTTTTAAATCCTCCGGATGCTCCACGACAAAATCCACATCATCAATCAGAAGATTTTTCATTGCTTCTTTTATTAATTTTTTTATTTTTTGTTCCATTTATTTTTTCCCCGTACTCCCCTCACGCCCCGCACCACGAACACTTTCCGAAATCTCATCCACCTCTAGTATATCGCAATACTCAAATTTTTGAATAATCATCTGCGCTATTTTGTGTCCTTTCTCCAAAACAATTTCTTTATCACTGGTATTAAGCAAGCTCATAATCAACTCCCCCCGAAAGCCGGCATCTATCACTCCACCCATGATTTTGAGCCCAAGATTAAAGGAGATACTTGATTTATCCCAAATAAGCCCCACACAGCCTTCCGGAATTTCAACGGCCACGCCCGTATGCACCCGCTCCTGCTTGCCGGGAGCAAACACTACCTCTTCAATAGCATAAAAATCCATCCCCGCGTCCCCCGGATGCCCATGCGTCGGCAATTTTGCATCTCCGTTTAATTTTTTAACTTTGAGTTGCATTACTTTAAAACTTTTTTAACTTTTTCATAAACCATTTCGTGGATTTGCTCGCGGGATAAAATTTTTCCGTTTGTTGAACATTCTATTTTTATAAAATTGGGAACTTCTTTTTCCAGTTTCATGGCGCTCTTTATGGAATTTTTAAGAAAATTTACATCTGCCTCGTGCACATCTTTTTTCTTTTTCAAATAAGCCCTTTTCATTTTACTGCTCTCGCGGTCTTTCAAAAGCTGTAAAACAATATTTATTGGCAAACTCAAATACAAGGTAACATCCGGACGAGGAATTTTAAAAACTCCATATTCCATTTCATCCAGCCATTTTATAAAATCATTTCTTTTCTTTTCACTTTTAATTTTCCCACCTTGGTGAATCTGGTTTGCAGAAACGTATCTATTCGCAATCACAATATATCCTTTATTGAGCCAATTTATCATTTCTCCGCTTGATTCATATCGATCTGCCGCATATAAGACCGAAGCGATTTTTGGATGAACATTAAGAAAATTATAGTATTGCTCGCTTAAACAGTGCCCAATAAAAGCTCCGAAGAAATTTTTATAGTATTCCGGAAAATCAACAATTTTCACCGTTTTGCCTTCCTTTTTTAGCTTTTTCGCCAAGAGCGCAACCTG
>CAZKWN010000074.1:0-3191 GCA_964556605.1 uncultured Candidatus Saccharibacteria bacterium | reverse complement strand
TATCTGATGCATTCTCTTTTGTATGTCCAAATACAGGTCGAAATGGTGAGAAAGAATAACGACTTCCGGAAGCTCCTTCTTTATTCGAAAAACCGGCATGCCCCGCGTGACTCCGAGCTTCTTTGCCTCTTTACTCATAGCCACGGCGATACCCCTGTCTCCGCCGACAATGACCGGCTTGCCCCGCAGTTCCGGATGCATCAAAACCTCGCAAGAAACGAAGAAAGAATCTCCGTCCGCGTGCAAATACAGGTTGTCGCTGTTGTCTCTTGGGGTTTTCACTTGGCTATTGTACAACAAAATAAGAGCCACGATGGAGTATTGCTTTGGATATGCTTGTTTTGCGACAAAGAAAACCAAAAGTTTAAACAGATGAAGGTTTCTAACTATTGACTTCTGGGATAGTTAATGGCAAATTAAATATGGGTTGTAATTGTAAATCTGCGGACTCAAAGGAAGGACAAATCAATGCCCATGCCAATGCCAATATTGAGAATGCCAAAGCTCTGCCTTGAAGATTTGCCGGTCAGTAACGAAGTAGTAGTCAATACGATTCTGGCGATTCCAGGTGCCCAGCTCCAAAAGGGCAGAACAGATCGCAGGGTGAGCTTCACTCTAGGCGGGGGAAGTACGGTGACACTGCTTCTGCTTTCTGTCTCTCGCGAGTTAATATTTTCCTGCGACGCGAGAGGCCTAGAAGAATACGGGAAGTTCGCCGTCGCGATAGGGAAACTCGCATTTTAGTCTGGCCAAGTTTCATCACCTAGTTCGGGGGCGCAGACCACAAATCTTCGCCTCCAAACTCACTACACAGCTTAACCGCTGTTTTTTATTTTGGTATAATAATCCCATGGACAACAACAACCCTTGCTTGTTTTGCGACAAGGAAAACCAAAAGTTTAAACTGATTGCGGAGAATGATTTTTGCGTTGCTCGATGGGATGCGTACCCTGTTTCAAAAGGACACGCCTTAATAATTCCCAAGAAGCACATAGCGTCATTCTTTGACCTGACCGAAGAAGAAATCGTTAAAATATTTTCCTTAATGCGCGAAGCAAAAAAATTCATAGAAGAAAAATACCATCCGGATGGGTTTAATATTGGCATAAACGACGGCGAGGCGGCAGGGCGGACTATTCATCATCTGCATTTTCATCTGATTCCCCGATACAAGGGCGATGTGGAGCATCCTCGCGGGGGAGTCCGAAACGTCATCCCAGGAAAAGGCTCCTACTAAAAATTTGCTATAATGTTTTCATGGCGGAAGATTTAAAAAAATTAGTAATTGATGAATTTTCGGGAGAAAATGCTTTGAGGCTTTATAGGCAGAAAGCAGAGAACGGATTTTGGGATTCAGAAGCTTTTTTTATTGATAAATATTTTACCAAAAAAGGAAAAGTGTTGGATTTGGGTTGTGGAACGGGCAGGACAACGATTCCATTGTATAAAATGGGATATCAAGTTGTCGGTGTTGATTTAGTTCCGGCGATGATTGAAAGCGCAAAACAAATCGCCCAAGAAAAATCCCTTAATATTGACTACAGAATTGGCGATGCCACTTCTTTGAATTTTGAAAATGATACTTTTGACTATGCGCTGTTTTCAAACCAAGGATGGACGCAAATCCCTGATTCCAAAGAAAGAGAAAAAGCCCTTGAGGAAATTTACAGAGTGCTTAAAAAAGACGGAATTTTTATTTTTACCGCCCATCCTCGCGTGTGGCTATCGAAAAATATATTTTTCTGGATTAGGCACTGGATACGTTTTTACGTGATTAAACCTTTGGGTTTCAATATTCCTGAAATAGATTTTGGCGACAGATTTTTTGACAGGGAAACTAGTGACCAAGGCAGAACCTACAAAACAAAACAATATATTCATATTGCAAAGGTAAGTATTGTTATTGAAAAAATACAAAAAGTCGGATTCAAGCTTCTGGAAGCAAACGGCAGATTGCAAATATCGAAAGAAGATACCAGAAAACATCCTCCGGTTTTCTTTGTCTGCCAAAAATAAACTTATTAAAAGGTTCAAATATTGTATCAGACATCTAGCTATTGAATTTGATATAATCAAATAATGTTAAATCCTGAACAGGAAAAATGGATAAATCATCTTTCGGATACAAACAAAATAAAAATTGTTCCTTTTGATCCGAATAGTCAAAAAGAGTTTGAAAATATAAAGCAGTTAATACAATCCAGATTCGGCCCAACTGTTAGAGTGGAGCATCATGGCGCCAGCAGTTTAGGAATATCGGGCCAAAATGAAATTGATATTTATGTTCCCGTTCCGGCTAATCTTTTTAATAACTTTATAATGAAGCTCACCGAGCTATTCGGGAAACCTCACAGTCATTACCTTTTAGAGAGAGCGCGATTCATTGTATCTGATGATGAAAAATCTATTGATGTTCATCTTGTGAATAAAGAGCATTCTAATTGGTTAAATGGCGAAAAATTCGAAAATTACTTGAGGACGCACCCAAAAACACTAAGGGAATATGAGTTGTTGAAAGAATCAGGCGACGGTCTTAGCACGCGAGAATATTATCGCCGAAAGGTGGAGTTTATTAATGACGTGCTGGCAAAATTGTAAATTTGGTATAATAAAATTATGATAAAAATTATTTTTGTTGACAAAAATGACAATGTAATCGGAGCTGGTTTTAAAATGGAAGCTTGGGAAAAAGGAATTGCGCACCGTATTGTAAGAATTTTTTTGTTCAATTCTAAAGGAGAACTTCTTATTACAAAAAGGAGTAAAGATTTATCTTCGCTTCCTGGAAGATGGGACCAGTCAACGGCTGGCCATGTTGATGAAGGTGAAGACTATCTTACTGCGGCAAAGAGAGAGCTCGAAGAAGAGGTGGGTGTTGCTGATATTGACCTAAAAGAGATAGGAAAATTTTTCCATATTGATAAAGATGAAGCTGATAAAATAAAGAAAAGATTCAGTATGCTTTACACTTGCGTCTACGACGGAGAAATAAAACCTAGCGAAAGGGAAGTCTCAGAAATTCAATGGATAGAGCCCAAAAAACTAGAGGCTTGGATGAACGAACGGCCGGATGACTTTACAGAAGGGTTTACGGAAAATTTTAAAAACTTACAAAATTTAAAAAAATAGTAAATCAATATTTGGTATAATAAAAACATGAAAGCAAAAAATTCAAAAACTTCTTTTGAAAA
>CAZKWN010000073.1:0-3245 GCA_964556605.1 uncultured Candidatus Saccharibacteria bacterium | reverse complement strand
GAAAAACTTTACCATTATTTCTGGCATACTTTCGCCGATATTATTATTGAGCGGTCAAAGAAAAAAATTCTTGAGAACAAAAACGCCGATTCCGCCAAAGCTCTTCTATATACACAACTAACTACCTTGCTTAAGGCGCTCCATCCTTTCATTCCATTCGTCACAGAAGAAATTTGGCAAATTATAAATTCCCGACCAGGGTCGGGATCCCGACAGGGGTCGGGACTTTTAATAGTTGAAAAATGGCCATCTTAACAAGCGACCCGAAAATTTTAGCTATGGCATTCTTGGGCGGAATCATTCCATCTCTTTTGTGGCTCTGGTTTTGGTTGAATGAAGAAGAAAATCCCGAACCTAAAATACTGCTCGCCATAATTTTTATTATGGGAATGCTTTCAGTTGTAGTTGTTTTACCCATTGAAAAGCTCGTCCAAATGAACGTAAGCTCGAACGCCGGTCAAATCATCCTATGGGCCTGCGCCGAGGAAATACTTAAATACCTAGCTGTATTTATCATACTTTACAAAAGTAATTACACCAAAAAGCCTATAAATTGGCCTATTTACCTTATTACCTCGGCCTTGGGATTTGCCGCGCTTGAAAATACCCTATTTTTGATTAAACCGCTGTCGGCAAGCGGAGCAACGCTTTCTCTGCTCACCGCCACTTCGCTGGGACAGCTCAGATTCCTCGGCTCCACTCTTTTGCACACGATTTCAAGCGGGATAATAGGCATTGCGATAGGAATTTCATTCTTTATGGAAAAATCCACAAAAAAATGGTTTCTCTTTTTCGGCTTTTTATTTGCCATTGCCTTGCATAGTGCCTTTAATTTTTTTATAATGAGAAATGACGGAAACGATTTTTTTAAAGTATTCGCGTTTTTGTGGGTCGTCACAATTATTGTAATGTTACTTTTTGAAAAAGTTAGAAGAATGAGCGAGAACTAATCCCGTTAGAAGTCAACTCTCGGGATATATTATTAAATTAATTTGAAGTTTACTGGTTACATTTATATTTAAATATAATTAGTATGACTTCTAACGGGATGGAAAATAAAAAAAGAAGTTTTTTTGAAAGATTAACCGGAAGCACAAGTGCGGAAGAAGAGCTGGATCCCAGAGAAAATCATTTGAAAAAAGGAGCAAAGGATAACAATTCAGATAATAAAAATGACAGCAATTGGATTGAAGAAGAAAATAGTGAAGCGGAATTGTCAGTGGATGTTTATCAGACGCCGACCGATATAGTTGTACAGACAATGGTTGCCGGAGTAAAGCCGGAGGATTTGGAGCTATCCATTGCCCGGGATATCGTCACTATTCGCGGCGAACGCGAAGAGTCCAGGACCATCGATGAAGATAATTACTTCACGAAAGAACTTTATTGGGGTAAATTTTCCCGCACCATATCGCTTCCCGTGGAAGTTGAGCCCGAAGAAGTTGAAGCGACAGAAAAACACGGCCTTATTACCATCAAAATCAAAAAGGTAGACAAAGAAAAGAAAAATTCTGTCAAAGTGAGGTCAATCTAAGGTCACAAGTTTTTTTCTACTGAAAAATCTCGCGACCCCGCCTCGCGCCGTCGCGCTCCGGCTCACAAAAACAAAAAACAACATTTTGATGTTGTTTTTTGTTTTTGTGCCTGGGGGGTGGATCGCACACCCGACCTGTCCCTCTTCAGGGGAACGCTCTACTACTGAGCTACCCAGGCATTTTATGTTATTTTTTAAAAACAACTATTTCGGTAAATTCTGAAAATTCTTCAGCATGGCGCTTGCGTTCCCATACATTTTAACTATTTTGTCCATATACGGCTGGAGAAAATAAAAAGCTCCAACCGAGACGCCAATTATGATAATCCAATATAAACAATTCATAACCCGGGACCAAAACATCGAACGCCTCATGGCATGCAATATTTTATTATTCTCTTTCTCAAGAGAAAAAGTCTCCTCCAATAGCTTCTTCCATTCAGGATCCATGTTTATAATTTAGCATAATATTTGGGAAAACAAAAGAGAATTTTATCCTTTAAGATTTTGCTATATAAAGTCTGTGTGCTTCTATCTCCACTTCTTCAGTACCACCACCAATTTCAACAGGTATCAGTATAATACCATCCCTTTCTATCGGGGATCCACATACTGTACCTGTGTTTTCAATTTTATTCCTAGGGTCATCGACAGCATATCTAGAGTCTATAACAGCCGCCCAACACACTTTTTCACCAATTTTAAAGGAAGTTCTTGTTTATTATCTTTTTGTTTATTTAAAATTTTGGACAATTCTCCTACTTTTGGTTCTTCCATACTCATAATAATGCTATCCTATCACACACAACGCAAAAAATCGATTCTAAATGAATCTAAAATAAATCCGATTTGTGCCCTCGGTACGAATCGAACGTGCATCTATTCCTTAGGACGGAACTGTTCTATCCATTGAACTACGAGGGCTTATAGTTCAATACTATATTAGAAACAGCCTAAAGTCCAAGCAGTTTGGCCACTTTAGGCTGATTAAAGCCCACTATCAGCTCCCCGCCGATGATTATGACCGGTACGCCCATTTGCCCGCTTTTATCAATCATTTCCTTCCTTTTTTCTAGATCGCTCGCGACGTTGTATTCCGTATAGGCGACGTTGTTTTCCTTGAAGAAATCCTTTGCCATATGGCAAAAATGACAGGATGGGGTTGAATAAATTGTTACATTTTTTATTTCCATATTTGTATTATAGCATACTTGTCAAGTCCCTAAAATAAGGCTATATTTTATAGCATGCGGTCGTAGTTTAGTGGTAGAACTGGTGCTTCCCAAGCATCGGGCGCGAGTTCGATTCTCGCCGGCCGCACAAATATTTTAATTGCTTTTTTCTCCGAGAGCCATGATAATCTTGATAACCGTATCCGGGTTGAGCGACATGCTTTCTATCCCCTCCTCCACGAGGAATTTCGCGAAATCCGGGTAGTCCGAAGGCGCCTGCCCGCATATGCCGATATATTTATTTTTCTCTCTGCATTTGTGGATAATTTCGGCGATAAGCTTCTTCACAGCGGGATTATTTTCATTGGCAATGTGCGTGACAATTCCGGAATCGCGGTCCAGACCCAAGGTAAGTTGAGTCAAATCATTAGACCCGATTGACATACCATCAAAAATTTCCAGAAACTCATCCGCTAAAAGGATATTGGAAGGAATCTCGCACATGACATAAACTTTTAAAGTACTATCTTTTGACCTAT
>CAZKWN010000072.1:0-3250 GCA_964556605.1 uncultured Candidatus Saccharibacteria bacterium | reverse complement strand
ATTCAGTGTTGCGAATGATGTTGCAAAATATTTTGCCATTATTCCGGCCATGCTCCTGGCGGTGTTTCCCGTTATCGCACCATTAAATATTATGGGATTGCATAGCGCTTACAGCGCTGTTCTGTCCGCTGTGATTTTTAACGCGATAATAATAATTCTGCTTATCCCGCTGGCGCTTCGTGGCGTGAAGTTTCGTCCACTGCCGGCCTCAGTGGTTTTGCGTGGAAATCTTCTTCTTTACGGCCTTGGCGGTATCATTGCTCCTTTTATCGGTATCAAACTTATTGATATTATTATCACGGCGCTTCACTTGATATAAATTTATGAAAGAATTTCTTAAACAAATCAAAATATCAATTATCGCCACGCTTGTTTTTGCGGTAGTGCTTTGCCTGATTTATCCGCTGGTTGTTTGGATTTTTGCCCAAGTACTCTTTCCGTTTCAGGCTAATGGCAGTCTGATTAAAAATAGCGATGGACAAGTGATTGGTTCAAAACTTGTCGGACAGAATTTTACCGGACCGGAATACTTTGAACCACGCCCTTCCTATGCCGGCAACGGGTATGATCCAACTTCCTCTGGCGGAAGCAATCTGGGACCGACTTCACAAAAACTAGCTACAAACATAAAACAGGCGATTGCAAGCTATAGAGCAGAAAATAATTTGCCGACGAATGTTCCTGCTCCCGCCGATGCGGTAACCGGTTCGGCTAGCGGTCTTGACCCGGATATCAGTATCGCAAATGCGGAAATTCAAGCTCCACGCGTCGCCAAATATAGAAATATCAGTCTTGCGGAAGTAGAAACCCTAATGAATCAAAATATTGACGGCAGAAGCCTGGGTATCTTTGGCGAGCCCGGAGTAAATGTGCTTATGCTTAATATTGCTCTTGACCAAAAATATCCTATGAAGAAAAAATGATATTTCCGTGGTATTATTTTAGGCAGCTATGAATCAAAACAATTCTCCAGAAGATTTTTTAAAACTCATTGCTCGTGAGAAACGCGGGAATTTGAAAGTATATCTTGGTTCTGCGGCCGGAGTGGGAAAGACTTATGAAATGCTTATTGAAGGCAAACATCTTAAACAGAGAGGAGTGGATGTGGTTATCGGCTACATGGAACCGCATGAGCGCCCTGACACTATTGCCCAAGCGGTAGGATTGGAAATTGTTCCGCTTAAAATAGTAAAATACGGTAAATTAGAACTAAAAGAACTGGATGTGGAAGGTGTTGTAAAACGACATCCAACGATTGCCCTGGTAGACGAACTTGCGCACTCAAACGCACCCGGCAGTAAAAATAAAAAAAGGTACGAAGACGTTAAAGAATTGCTTGATGCGGGTATTAATGTAATTACTACCCTTAACATCCAACACCTTGAGTCACTGTATAATGTTATCGAGAATTCCACGGGGATAAAAGTTCTGGAACGTATTCCGGACGAAGTTTTGGCGCAAGCCGATCTAATCGTTAATGTAGATATCGAAGCGGATGATCTTATTGAAAGATTAAAAGCCGGGAAAATATATAGACTGGATCGTATCGATACGGCGCTCAACAATTTTTTCACTTCGCAAAATCTTACCAGATTGCGAGAAATTGCTTTGAGTGAAACGGCAAATTTTTTAGATAGACGCCAGCGAGAAAAATCTTCTACTATCACGAAACCAAGTGCTTTAAATAAAGTGATGGTGAGAGTGCGCGGGGGGGAGCCAAATATTGAAGCGATTTTGCGTGGCGCGTCCAGACTCGCTTCTCAACTCAACGCACAGTGGTATGTAGTACATGTTTCAACTAGCGCGGATGAAAGCAGGGCGCTTGATCCTTACCACGAAAAGATTGCCGCAGTTATGAAACTTGCCGAAAATATGGGTGCAGAAACTATTATTGTAAAAGACGATAACATACCGCAGGCTCTTATTCAGTTTGTGCGTGCTAATGGCGTTACCTATATTGTGCAAGGCCACCCCGGTAAAAAAATGTTTTTATTTGGCAAATTTCACAAATCTATCACAGATATTCTTATTGAAAATCTACCAGATACGCATATTGTTATGATCTAGATTTTGATCAATATATCAAATGACTTTTTCTATTTATTTTGCTATATTTGAAAAATGTTACATATCGGGATCGTTGGTCTCCCTAACGTCGGCAAGTCCACGCTTTTCAACGCGCTGACGAAAAAAAGCGTGCCGGCGGAAAATTATCCTTTTTGCACGATTGACCCATCTGTGGGGATTGTTCCTGTGCCGGATGAAAGGGTGGGTAAACTTTCTCTATTTTCAAAATCAAAAAAAACCATTCCAGCGGTCATAGAATTTGTGGACATTGCCGGTCTTGTGGCTGGGGCTTCGAAAGGCGAAGGCTTGGGAAATAAATTCTTAACAAACATACGGGAAGTGGATGCCATCGCGCACGTGGTGAGAGTGTTTAAAGATGATGCCGTGATTCACGTCGCGGATAAAGTTGACCCGATGCAGGATGTCGGCATTATAAATATGGAGCTCGCTTTGGCGGATTTGGAAACAGTTTCAAAAAGAATTGCTAACTTGGGGAGAGATTTGAAAAAGAATGAAAAGGAAGCGGTTTTGGAAGATGGTATTTTAAAAAGAGTGGAGAAAGTTTTAGAAGAAGGGCGCCCTGCTACGGATGCGAATTTAAATGACGACGAGAAATTTAAAATAAAATCTTTAAATTTGCTTACCCTAAAGCCGATGCTGTATGTTTTGAACACATCGGAAGCAAGCGAAAATATAGAAATAAAATTACCTGGTCTCTCTGTAAAAATAGACCCCGTTTTTGAGTCCGGATTTGATGATCTAATCAAGCAAAGCTACAAGCTTTTAGGTTTGGAAACATTTTTCACAACCGGCGAAGACGAGACGAGAGCTTGGACCATCAAGATTGGCTCCGCAGCGCCAGTCGCGGGTATGGCTATCCACACAGATTTCAAGGAAAAATTTATCCGAGCGGAGGTGATTACCTGTGAAAAACTTTTGGAAGCCGGTTCCTACGCGAAGGCGCGGGAAAAAGGGTGGGTCCGGACCGAAGGCAAAGAGTATATTGTGAAAGACGGGGACGTGATAGAATTTTTAATATGATAAAACTTTTTTATTCAAAAGATTGGTCAGATTACGAACTCCTTGACACAGGCGAAGGGGAGAAGCTGGAGCGATTCGGCAAATATGTTTTTGTGCGCCCGTATGAAGATGCTGTCTGGCCGAAAACTCTAACGGAAAAAGA
>CAZKWN010000071.1:0-3317 GCA_964556605.1 uncultured Candidatus Saccharibacteria bacterium | reverse complement strand
ATTGCTTCCCAGCCTGGATTGGGAGCACTCTTGGAAGAATTATTTAAATCTGCCAGCCTGTGAATATCCGTTGAAAGAAAATTAAGCTCATAAGGAGAATTTTCCAAAAGCGTCAAGAATTTGTAAACGGACGCGAAACTGCCCGACGCCTTTAATTCGACTATTAACCCGGTATTGTTTGCTCCGGCGCCGACTGAATCAATCACGACCTCCGCTCCCGCTTCGGGACCTAATTGCTGAATTGAATCCAAGAACGGCACGACATTGGAGCTTCGCGCGAAATGCGTTTCGAGCATGGCTAGGTTGTCGGAGTTCTGCGCGAGAGTGTGGTCAAGCAGGGTTATCCCGTCAAGCCTGTCGACTTCCGCCTGCAGAGTTGCCATGTTTTGCCCCGCTTTTTGATTATTGCTATTTGTTTCTTTGTATAAAAATACGAAAGCAAAACACAAACAAATAAAAATCAGGGTGGAAAGAATTATTGGTATTTTTTGAAAATTATTTTTCATGGTTTATGCGGAGCTTAAACTTAAATTAAATTCTATGTTGGACTCTTTCACGAAATTTGAAACCGGCAAATTAACGTTTTTAAAGGCTGTATCGTTTTGCAAAGTCTGCTCAAAAAAAAGCAGGGCTTCCCGGGTGGAGGCAATGCCGAGGATGTTTATTTTTCTGCCCTGCATCCCGTCATCTTCGTATAAAATTTGGCTTATTTTTATGCCCGGCGTTTTGTCCAAAAGAACGGCTCCGATAACTTTTTCTGAAATCGGAAATTTATTTTTTTCCGAATTTTCCACTAAAGTAAGCTTGCTATTCAAATCCTGCGCCTCGGAAATAGATTGCGCCCCGAATGAAGACAACGGCTTGCTCTTCTCAAGATCCAATTTCCGGCTGACAATTGAATATTTCTCGGAAGAAGTAAAATAGGCAGGCAATATTGCGGCGCAGGCGATAAAAATCGCGAAGCTGGCCATCAGCAAAAACAAGGCCGTTAGCCGGAGATAGAAATCCCCGAGCATCCTTTTCTTTTCTTCTTTTGGAATTAAATTAATCATTGTTAAAATTTCCCAGCGCCAGCCCCAGCGCGGTCGCAAACGACATGGTCTGACGAAAACCCATGTCCGGAATGTAGTTTCCCGGCGCGGTTATGTTGGTCCACACATTCGCCATTTCCACCGCGCTTTTCATACTGACGGAAACATAGTCCGCAAGCCCTGTCAGATTTGAATCGCCTCCGCAGAAAATTATTTTTTTTATGGGCGGATTGCTGCTGCCCTCTTCGTCTTTGTGCGTATGCCAGTATAAAAAGTGTTTTACTAATTCATCGCGCAGAATGGAAACACTGTTTAAAAGCACCGCGAATATTTCCTTGTTATCTGTATTGCGTTCCAGCCCGTACTGGCGCTTCATTTTTTCAGCCTCTTCAAAGCTTATTTTGAAGCTTTTTTGAATCATGTTGGTGAGAGTTACCCCGCCTACATCCAGGGTGGAAGTGAACATCACGATACCGCTCGAGACAACGGAAATACCGGTGCGCTTTTTGCCGAAATCAACAATCATATAAGTTCCCATATCGCCATTTTTGACGACCGCGCGGGAAATCGCCTGCGCTTCGGGTTCAAAAGATTCCACTTCTATTTGGGAGTGTTTAAAAATTGACAAATAGTTATCTATTATATTCTTAGGTATGGTAGCGACTTGGACTTCCAGACTTTGCGCGTCTTCTTTTATCAAATCGTAATCAAAAATCGCGTCTTGCGCCTGTATTGGCACATGTTCTTCAAGGACAAGCTCAATTCCTTCCTTGACGCTTTTTAAACCATTTTTCTCCAAGCGAAGCTGGAAGAGATACATCTGCTCTTCCGGCAGGGAAACGCGCACGGACTTCACTCCCTCCTCTTTTCGCAGAGCAGATAAAATTTCTTCCATCTTTTTTGAATCTAAAATTTTACCGGATTCAATAACACCCGGCGGAATGCTACGCTCGCCCCATCGCCCCATCCTTATGCCGTGATTTGTAGGGACAAGCTCCACGAATTTTAATGATTCATCAGAAATATCCAGCCCGAAGGAGCGGGCAACCAAGAAATTAGGCACGGGAAATAATTCCAGAAAAAATTTTGAGAAATTCTTATTGAGTAAATCCTCGGGCATACTGATATTGTATCAATTATCTTGCTCTAGTACCAGCCTTGATAGTCTCACTTGGTTCAAGTAAAGAAAATTCTCCATTTTCTCCAGATACAGCCAGTATCATCCCCTGGCTTTCAATACCTTTTATAACCCTTGGTTCCAGGTTGGCGACGAACATGCATTTCTTCCCTACCAAAACGGAGCAATCAGGAAAATACAAAGAAATTCCGGAAACTATTTGCCTTGGCAAAGCTTCACCAAGGTCTACAGATAATTTTAACAATTTGTCCGTCTCCGGAACTTTCTCCGCCGACAAAATTCTCCCGACAACGATATCAATTTTTTTAAATTCTTCTAAAGTAACCCCATTAGATTTTTTAATACTAACTTCTTCTTTGTTTTTATTTTCTTCTTGCATATTATTTTGTTATTTTATTAAAATTTTAGTAAAAATTCTAACGGGGCAGGTCATTTTTGTTTTTTCGATCTAGATATCGTTGGAGGATTAGAGCCGCCGCCGAAGCATCCATCCGGCCGGATTTTATTTGCTTAACTTTGCTGTGCGACTGCGGGCTTTGCGAATCTTTTTTACCGTTCTTGGAACGCCGAGCCTCAACCGATGTCAAAAATTCTTTTTGCTTATGGACCGGCAGTTTAAATTTCTCCTCTAGCCCCAAAATAAAAACTTCAATCCGGCCCGAAAGAACATTTAATTTCCCTGAAAAGTCCACCGATTCCCCGACTACGATTTCCTCCACTTTTTCTTCTTTTATCATTTCAGCCAGTCTGCCAAAAGTATTTGGCCCGTTTTCCACTATCTCTTTTGGGAAAGCGAGCGTTCCATTTTCGTCCGAAATCGCCACTCCTATCCTTTTTGTCCCGTAATCAATGCCCATAAATCTCATCTAAAGATAGTAACACCCGGTGGCGCAAAAAGCACTTTTCTGATATTATTTCAGCATGTATATTTCAAATGTTTCTTATGGAATCTTATTGATATTATTCGTTTGGACTATTCCGTGGAAAGCTTATTCTCTGTGGCAAGCCGTAAAGCGCAACGAAAGAGTATGGTTTCTGGTCCTGCTTATTGTTAACACCATAGGAATTCTGGAAATTTTTTACATTTTTAAAATTGCGAAGAAAAGCTGGGCAGAAGTGAAGGAAGATTTAAGAAATTTTATGTCTTC
>CAZKWN010000070.1:2971-3336 GCA_964556605.1 uncultured Candidatus Saccharibacteria bacterium | reverse complement strand
TGAAGACTTTGGGCAAGTATTTTGACGTTTCTTGTGTTGAGTCCTGTCGGCAAGACGAAACTTACGGTTGGAATGTTCTAAAGAATGGATTGGATTATCAAAAAATAACCTTATTTGAGGATGGCCGATACTTACGACAACCCGTTCGTCTAATTCGGAAAAAAGTTGAGCAGGCTTTAGAAAGGATTCAACCTTCGGCAGTGGCCATTCCAGGGTGGTCCAATAAAACCGCTTTGACGGCCCTTGCTTGGTGTTCAAAAAACAATGTCCCGGCCATCCTTATGACCGATAGTACGAAAGCGGATCATAAACGTTGGTTTTTTCCTGAATTCGTCAAAAGAAACATAGTTCCTTTTTTTTCTTCC
>CAZKWN010000070.1:0-2961 GCA_964556605.1 uncultured Candidatus Saccharibacteria bacterium | reverse complement strand
TCCGCCGTCGTGTCTGGGAGCAAATCGCGGGATTATGTGGCGGGTCTTGGTATGCCTTCGACGATAGTTTCTCTTGGATGTGACGTTGTGGATAATGATTATTTCAAGCGAGAAACCGAAAAGACTCGACGATCAGCTGTTTCATTGAGAAAAAAGTATGATCTTCCGCAAAATTATTTCCTGTCTTCAGGCCGATTTGTGGAAAAGAAAAATTTTGATTTTCTTTTGCGGAGTTACGCCGCTTACGTGAAAAACGTGAAGAAGCCATGGGGATTTGTTCTTTTAGGAGATGGCCCTCTTCGGAAAGATTTTGAAAAAATAGCTCGAAACCTTTCTGTAGGCTCTCTTTTAAAAATGCCGGGATTCATCCAATATGAACAGCTTCCTATTTATTACGGGCTTGCAAAGTCCTTTATTCTGCCAAGCTCCATGGACCAGTGGGGATTAGTGGTTAATGAAGCCATGGCATCCGGTTTGCCAGTTTTAGTATCAAACTGTTGCGGATGTTCTTTCGACTTGGTTCAAGAAGGGAAAAATGGGTGGAGTTTTAATCCGCGGGATGAAAGTCAGCTTACTATGTTGCTAGAGGACTTAACTCGAATGTCTGGGGTGAAGCGGAATTTCATAGGATCGAAAAGTTCTAAAATAATAGAAAATTGGTCAACTGATCAATTCGCGGAGGGAATTAAAAAGGCCGCTGAAGATGATTTTCCTATTACGAAAACGACGGCATTAAACCGAACCCTGTTGGAACTAGTAATTCGTTACGACAGGGATTGGTGGCACTCGTGAAAAAGATACTAATTGATGCTGCTAATATCAATCAAGGCGGCGCAGTACAGGTGACATTGTCCGTCATTCAAAATGCGTCAAAGACGAAATGCTATCAGTGGTTTCTTGCTGTCAGCTCCGAAATTGATGCTCAAATTGACGTTAAAATCCGTCAGTCTTTTTCCGAAATAAAAGTTTTGGATGCCGGTAATCTTAAAGCTAAATGGAACAATGCTCCATTGTTAAAAGCTTATGAAAAACAACTGGCGCCTGATCTTGTTTTTTCGGTGTTCGGTCCTGTTTATTGGAGACCAGAAACTTTCCATGTACAGGGTTTTGCTTATTCGCTTTCACTCTATCCTTTTAAACAATGGTTTAATACTCTTAATCCTGTTCATTCTCTTTGTGATGGTTTGCGATCCAAATTTAAAAAGATTTTGATCGCTAAAGAAGGCCATTATATCGTCGAAACTGAAACGTTGAAAAATCGGATGGTTTCAGAGCTGAAAATGAAAGCTGAAAAAATTTTTGTCGTGCAGAACAGTGTGAGTCCAGTCTTCGAATCATTGGCTAAAAAATCCATTGTTCGAAAAAAACCCGGAATCCGTTTTTTTGTCCCTTCGGCCTACTACTGTCATAAAAATCTTGAAATCGTTCCTTTGGTGGCAAACGAATTGGTGAAAAAGAATATGAAAGATTTTAAGTTCATATTTATCCTTCCGCCCTTGTCGCAAGGCTGGGCGAATATCCGGCGGATTGCCCAGAAACTGAAAGTTTGGGACAAAATGACGAATCTAGGGCCTCTAGCTCATAAAGAGATGGCGTGTCAATACAAAGAAAGTGATTTGGTTTTTCTGCCGACATTGGTGGAGACTTCTACTGCGGTCTATCCCGAGGCTTTTTTATCCCGCAAGCCATTAGTGACTTCCGATCGTCCCTTTGCAAGGGAACTTTGCGGGAACGGCGCGGCCTATGTGAATCCAAAGGATTCGAAACAAATTGCGGAAAAGCTTTTAGAAATCATGAAAAATAAAAAACTCCAGAAAAAAATGGTGAAAAACGGGCTTAGCGCATTAAAAAGTGTTTATCCTAATCCCAATGAAAAATGGCAATCGCAATTGAAAGTTTTTGCCAATGTTTTAAGAGAGGCCGATAATGGTAAAGAAAGAAACCGTTAAAGTTACTTTTGAACTCAAAAGGTCCTACGGGCAATTAGCGGGCCGGCTCTTGTGGAATTTTATTTATGGCCTGTTTTTTCGTTGGAGCCCGGTACCTTTCCACGCCTGGCGCTCATTCTTACTCCGGCTTTTTGGGGCGAAGATTGGAAAAAACGTGTTTATTTATCCCTCGGTTGAAGTTTGGTTTCCTTGGAATCTGGAAGTTGGGGATGGGAGCTGTTTCGGGCGCTGGGTTAATTGTTATTCAGTTGACAAGATTGTCATCGGTTCAAATGTCGTGGTGAGCCAATATTCCTATTTATGTACTGCCGGCCATGACATTCAGGACATCAAATTCAGCCTCACTTCAAAACCAATTCAAATTGACGACAACGCTTGGGTCGCCGCGGATGCCTTTATCGGACCTGGCGTGGAAGTGGGGAAGGGCGCTGTGGTTGGCGCACGGGCGTCCGTTTTTAAGAATGTAAAAGCTTGGACAGTCGTTGGCGGAAATCCCGCGAAAGCGATCAAGAAAAGAGTTATTCGCAAAATTGGAAAATAAATTAAAACTGAAATTTGAACTATATGGGCTTTTATACTTGGATGACTCTGAAAAAAACTCCATGAATGTTGTTAGCAGGAATTTTAGAGAACATGTTGGTATATATATCGGCAATGCCATCACTCTTTCAAAGTCACTGAAAAGTAAAGGCGTAAATTTTACGCTTCTCACAAATAAAAAAAGAGATTTGGAAAATGTTCTCGAGGATAAAAAAAACGAACTGCATATAGAAGAAATTCCGTTTATTACCAAAGTTCCGTCGGGTATAAAGTTTTACTCAGCACACTTCAAGTTGGATGTGTTTCGTTTTTTGTCCAAGGTGAAACAGGGTTATGTGGGATTATGCGATCTGGATATGATTTGTATAAACGAGTTTCCTCAAAGTTTGTCCAATAATATTAAAGACAGAATACCCATGTGTTATGACATTTCGGATCAAGTAATTCCTGCTTATGGCCATGATGTCATTAT
>CAZKWN010000069.1:0-3389 GCA_964556605.1 uncultured Candidatus Saccharibacteria bacterium | reverse complement strand
TGCCCGACACGGAAAAAATTACCGATGCGGATTATTTGGTGATGGAGTCCGTCTACGGCGACCGGAATCATGAATCCAGAAACGACCGGGGGAGGTTTCTGGCCGAAACGATTGAAGATAATTATACAAGAAAAGGAACACTGATTATCCCGACTTTTTCTCTGGAGCGCTCCCAGGAACTTCTTTTTGAACTGGACGAAATGGTGGTAAATAACCGCATTCCCGTTATGCCTATTTTTTTTGATTCTCCTCTTGCAATTCGTTTGACGGATGTTTTTAAACAATATAAAAGTTATTTTAACGAGGAGGCGCAAAAAGCAATTTCTCCGGGGAAATATTTGTTTGACTTTCCCGGGCTTCACAACACTCTCCGCTCGGAAGAATCTAAATTAATCGGCAATGTCCCAAATCCGAAAATAGTTATTGCCGGGTCCGGAATGTCGACCGGCGGGCGCATTGTGCATCACGAAAGGCATTATCTGCCGGACCCGAACAATACGCTCTTATTGACAGGCTATCAATCCGTCGGCACCCCGGGGCGTTTGATTCAGGAAGGAATGAAAACAGTGCATATCACGGGCGAAGATGTGCCGGTCCGGGCGCATATTGTGACAATTTCCGGATATTCCGGGCATAAAGATTCCGATCACCTGTTGAATTTTGTGGAAGATATGCAGGATTCGGTGAAAAAAATATTTGTCGTCATGGGAGAGCCTAAATCGGAAATGTTTTTGGTGCAAAAGATTCGGGATAATTTAGGCCTTGACGCCGTCGCGCCGGAGCAGGGAAGCACAGTTTCATTATTTTTCTAAAAGCGCGTATAATGAAACAGTTGAAAGTTATCAAGTTCATAAAGTTATCAAGAAAATACTTTACAAACTTTATAACATTATAAACTTTAAGAACTAATTCATGGATTTAAAATCTTTAGATAGCAAACACGGACATAATCAAATAAAAATTTGCGTTTCCGGCGCGGCCGAGACGGGTCATTGCGGAATAGGCGCGTTGGACTTGGCCAAAGAACTCGGACGGGAAATCGCCCGCCAGGGGGCTGTCTTGGTGACGGGAGCGACGACCGGATTTCCATTTTGGGCTGCCATGGGAGCTAAAGAAGCCGGCGGAATTTCTATTGGTATATCGCCGGCCGCCAGCGAGCGCGAGCATGTGGAGGTTTATAAACTTCCTCTTGATTATCTGGATATGGTTATCTACACCGGCTTTGGCTATCCGGGACGCGACCTGCTCCTTACCCGTTCGGCTGATGCTGTTGTCTGCGGTTGCGGGCGTATAGGCACGATTCATGAATTTACCGTTGCTTTTGAGGATAAAAAGCCGATTGGTATTTTTGAAGGACCATGGGAAATGGGAGGAGAGCTCAAGGAAATCATGGAAAAAGGCCACCGAGATAATCCAAAAATTGTTGTCAGCCCTGATGCCAAAAAAGTTGTGGAAGGAGTCATCGCTCTGGTTAAAAAAGATAAAGTGGAATACAAAATAGCGAAAGAATCTGTTTCAGACACAAACTAGTAACAAAAATCCCCTTCAGGGGGATTTTTGTTTGTGTCTAGTGTCCCAGTTTGTTTAGAAGAACGATTCTCGCTAGCATTTTACGTCCTGCTTGCAATTTGAAAATATAGTGTTAAATTCTTATTAGTTGTTCATCCGGACCCAGTAGGGTTCAAAGAATCAGGAGGATTCAGGAAATGAGAAACGACGTGGAGAACCTCGTTGGTTACGACATAGGGCCGCGTCTTCAATCTTTAGCCCGGGAGCGATCGCAAAAAAGGAAGATCCTTCGGGATTTCCCACAACTGTGGGCACTGCATCGGGAATGGTACAACGTTGCTATAAAGATCTGCCGGGCACCCGCAATCCGGTTCTTGGAATCCGGGATCTGTCCATCAGTCGGAGCGAGAAGTCTACGGGTCTACGTCGTCTCAGGCCTTAGCGTCAGAGACGTAGCGGAGGACGGCCTCCTCGGTAAACTTACATCCTTACGAACGCAGAGGGGAGCCACATATGAAGTCGGGGCACCCGACGGAATTGCGCTCCAGAGGATGACACGCTCACAATTGTACTCGGATGACGTTAGCTGCGTTTTTATTGCAGAGGAGAGCACGAATAACTTCCAAATAACGATTGTTAAGCCTCCTCTAAAACACAAGAATTTCATCAGCTATGTACGGAGTTTGTCGAAATCTGAAGCATAGCCGATGATGATCCGCGGTGAGATTACCGCGACAACCTTGCCCGCCATTCTCAGCGGGCATTTTTTATGGCTGACTGAATACCTAATGTTCTTTCTATTGAATTATTAGACAATTTTCTGATAAATATAAACAAAAACACCAGCTAATGCTGGTGTTTTTCATTTTTTATTTTGCTTTTACAGTCTCCAAGATTCTGGCGAAAGTTTCAGGATGAAACTCAGCGAAGTCGGAAAGTATCTTTCGGTCAAGCATTATATTTTTCTTGTGAAGTGCGCCGATTAATTTGGAGTAAGACACTCCGAGCTCGCGGGCGCCGGCATTGATTTTTATGTTCCAAAGCTTTCGGTTGTGTGATTTTTTGTCTTTCCTGTGCGCGAAAGAATATGCTCCGGCATGAAGCAACGCGTCTTTCGCCTGGCGCTCTTTAGTAGACCGGCCGTGGCGAAAACCTTTCGTCTGCTTCAAGACGCTTCTCCTTCTTTTTAATGCATGTACTCCTTTTTTTACTCGGGTCATTTTAGTTAAAAGTTCTTAAAGTTATAAAGTTTATAAAATGTTAGCTGAAAGGCAGCAAGTGACTCTTTGGTTTGTTTTTAATAACAAAATTCTGGCGCTTTTTGCCGGCGAGCTCCGTGGTGCGGGATTGTTTAGCGTTGAAATGATTAAAGCCGGGCTTGCGGGAAAGAACCTTGCCGTTTTTCGTAAGTTTTAATCTTTTGCTGTATGACTTGTTTGTTTTCATTCCTTTCATGTTTTTTATTTTGCTTTTTCTATGGTTGTTGTTAAACCTTTTGGCCCTCTTTTGTAATTATCTGATATTTTATATTCTTCTGTAATCAAATGTAGTACTCTGTCTAAACGTTCTCTTAAAAATTTTTCATCCATATACTTGGCGCGTCCGGCCAGGAAAAGTTCAACTTTGATTCTGTGCCCTTCTTTGAGCCATTTGGATGCTGTCTTCGCCTTCAATTCCAAATCATGGTCTCCGGTGCCTATTTTTATCTGGATTGACTTCGTCTCTGTCTTGTTGGCGCCGGCCTTAGCTTTCTTTTGTTTCTTATTTGCCTCGTATTGATATTTCCCAAAATCCATTATCTTGGCAATCGGTGGATTGCCGTTGGGGGATATCTCAATGAGATCTAAACCCTTGCTTTGCGCCAATTCGAGAGCATCTCT
>CAZKWN010000068.1:0-3448 GCA_964556605.1 uncultured Candidatus Saccharibacteria bacterium | reverse complement strand
ACCCTCTGCCTCTAACGGGACTGATGATGAGTTAGATGCGATTGCTATTGCTTTGACGGCATTTGCATGTTTGCGAGTTTAGCCTGCCCCGTACCAAGCTTGCTTTGGTTTGGGGTTATCCACATTTTCTATTGCCAAGCGTTTTTTATTTTGATACAAATGAGGAAATTTGAGTCGAAGACTCATCCGCCTCCGGCGGAAAAAATTATTAATAAAAAAATTATATAAAATATGTACAATGAGGATGAAGAATTAGTGGATGGTTTTAGTATGGGGGTTGATGATGATGAAATTGATGAACCCTTGGATACGCCACTGGAAGAAACAGACCCTGATTTACTGGAGGAGGAAATCCCAGGCGGAGACAAAGACAGCTAAAAAACAAAAACACCCTCTTGGGTGTTTTTGTTTTTTATATTATTTTTATAAATCTTCTTTTGCCTATTTTGTAAACCCCTGCAGTTGCAATTATTTTAAAATCAGAGATTTTTTCTTCCCCCTTCCCGCTGAGCTTTTTGACTGCCCCTTCATCCACAAGCCTGTGCCACTCGCTCATAGAAGCCACAACCTTTTTTGCCACCAAAACCGCGCCAAGGCCCTCGCCATCTCCTTTTATCTCTTCCATCTCTTCCGGAATTTCTTTTTTTTGAAAAGTATTGATAAAATTCTCTTCGGCTTTGTCTGCTTGTTTTGGTGAATGATAAAAAGAAACTAATTTTTTAGCTAATTTTTTCTTAAATTCCATAGGGTTTTCTCCTTTCTTTAAGAATTCTTCTATTTTATTTATCTCCTCAGTACTTGTGTTGGTTGTGAGTAAAAAATATTTCGTTATGAGCTCATCTTTTAATGACATAATTTTCCCAAACATTTCTTCGGGATTATCTATAATAGAGATTATGTTCCCCCAGGACGAAGACATTTTTCGCCCATCGGTACCTTCCAACATTGAGAGAACCATAATATCCTGTTCTTTTTGTCCATATCTTTTTTGCACAGTTCTTCCTGCCTTTAAATTAAAGAGTTGATCAAACCCCCCGATTTCAACATCCGCCTTAACAGCCACACTGTCGTAGCCCTGCAAGGCAGGATACATAAACTCAACCATGAAAACATCCTCGCCTGCATCAAGCCTTTCTTTAAAATTTCTTCTTTTGGTCATTTGTTGCACGGTAAAACATTCCAATAGTTGGCCGATCTCTGGAATACTCATTCCTTTTAGCCATTCAGAATTATATCTAACTTCTACATTTTTCATATCCAAAATGAGGGCGACCTGTTCCAGGTATTTTTTCAGATTACTGTTTATTTGTTCGTCGGTTAACATTGGTCTTTTTTCTAATTTATCCGAGGGATCTCCAATTTTCGCAGTAAAATCACCAATAATAAAAACTATATGGTGTCCTAAATCCTGAAAGGCTTTAAGTTTAAGGAGGGTTACAGCTCGCCCAAGGTGTATGTATGGACTTGTTGGATCTATCCCCAACTTAATACGTAGTTGTTCCCCAGAATTAAGCCTTTTCTTTAAATCTTCCTTTATGAAGACATCCTCCACTCCCCGTGTCAAAACCTCGTCTATTTTTTTCTCATCTGTTATCACTTTCATAAATCGAATAATACCACATTTTGTGTAATTATGGGATACCATATAGTGTATTTTCTGTTATGATTAAGCCAATGAGGGGAATATTCAGAAAATTGAAAAAGGTGGTTAAAAACAAGAAATTCTTGAAAAATCTGGTCCTGCTTTTCGCCGGTCTTTTTGTTTTAATGTCCGGGGGGTTGATTGTTTTGCTCTCTTCCTTGAAAATTCCGGATTTTCATTCTTTTGAAGACAGGAAGGTGGTTAGCTCAACCCAGATTTACGACCGGACGGGGAAAATCCTGCTTTATAATTTAAATCAAGAAGTAAAAAGAACCAACATCCCTTTTGACCAAATGGGTTCAAATATAAAGAACGCGACAGTCGCGATTGAAGATTCTAATTTTTACAATGAAGGAGGGATACGGATAAGCTCCACCATAAGGGCGTTCCTTTCCAATTTATTTCATGTTGGGGTAGGCGGCGGCGGCTCAACCATAACCCAGCAATTGGTAAAAAATACTCTTTTAACATCAAACAGAAGCTACATCAGAAAAATAAAAGAATGGGTTTTGGCAATCAAGGTGTCCGGCTCTATGTCCAAAGACTCAATTTTGGAGTCGTATTTAAATGAGATTCCATACGGAGGAAACGTTTACGGAATTGAAGCGGCAAGCAAGAATTATTTCAATAAAGATGCGGCTGATTTAACGTTGGCGGAAGCTGCCTATCTTGCGTCAATACCGAATTCCCCGACAAAGCTTTCCCCTTACGGGAAAAACAGGGCCAGCTTGGATGCCAGAAAAAATTTAGTCCTCTCTAGAATGCTGGACCTTAAATTTATAACGCAGGCGCAATATAACGAGGCAAAAAACGAAATCGTGGCCTTTGCCCCGCAGGCTACAATGGGAATCCGGGCTCCGCATTTTGTTTTCTGGATTAAAGACTATCTGGAGCAAAAATACGGCTCGGACACGGTGGACAACGGAGGGCTGAAAGTCATTACCACATTGGACGCCGGACTGCAGGCTCAAGCCGAGCAAATAGTGAAAGACGGCGCCCTCCAAAACGAAACTAAATGGAACGCATCCAATGCCGCTCTGGTTGCCATAGATCCAAAAACCGGGCAAATATTGTCCATGGTGGGCTCAAGAGATTATTTCGACAAAACGATAGACGGCAATTTTAATGTGGCCGCGGCCTCTCGGCAGCCAGGGTCTTCTTTTAAGCCCTTCATTTACGCTACGGCCTTCAATGAGGGCTTTACCCCCGACACGGTACTCTTTGACTTGCCCACAGAATTCCAAACAACCTGCGACGCTTATGGCAACGCCCTGCCTGGGCACAATCAGAGCGATTGCTACATGCCGCAAGACTTTGACGGAAAAACTCGCGGACCAATGAGTCTGAGAAACGCGCTCGCGCAATCCATAAACATCCCGGCGGTAAAACTTTTTTATCTGGCAGGACAACAAACCTCTCTTAATACAGCGGAAAACATGGGAATCAGCACCTTGGGAGCTGCAGGCCAATACGGACTCACGCTTGTTATCGGAGGCGGAGAAGTATCACCCTTGGATATGACATCAGCTTACGGAGTTTTCGCAAATGACGGCGTGAGAAATCCTTACACCGGAATTTTAGAGGTTGACGACTCAAGCGGAAAAGTCTTGGAACAATATACTCCTAACCCGCAGAATGTTTTGCCTAAAAATACCGCCTTGACTATTTCAGACATTCTTTCCGACGAGACAGCCCGCGAACCGACTTTCGGAGTGCACTCGGCCTTATATCTTCCCGGCAAGGACGTGGCGGTAAAAACGGGAACGACAAACAACGATAAGGATGCCTGGACCATCGGTTACACTC
>CAZKWN010000067.1:0-3489 GCA_964556605.1 uncultured Candidatus Saccharibacteria bacterium | reverse complement strand
ATATTTGGTATAATAAAAACATGAAAGCAAAAAATTCAAAAACTTCTTTTGAAAAAATTAGTCCGACTGCTTGGCTTGTCGCGTGCCAAAGGACGCTTTCAGACATTTCTTATTCTAAAGAAGTGTTTGATGAGCTTAACGCAATTATGCGACAGACAAGGTCAGTAGCAGAGATTCAAGAACTTAAACAACTTATACATCCGGAAATTACCCCAGTAATTGAAGCACGGGTTAAACTTGTGAATCGGCTTTTAAAAGAAAATAACTCAAAACAAATACTTGAAATTGCCGCGGGATTTTCTACACGCGGTATTGAAATGGCGCAAAACTCGTCGGTGAAATATGTTGAGGTTGACCTGCCTACCGTTATAGATGAAAAGCGAAGCATCGTGGAAAAACTTATAGAAAAATCAAAAATTACGCGTCAGACCAATCTGCATCTTTGCGAAGGCAATGTGCTCAATCTAGAGGATTTGCTGCTGGCTACAAAACCCTTCAAGGAAGGGTCAATCGCTGTGGTGAATGAAGGGCTGCTTACTTACTTGAATTTTGATGAAAAAACAGAAGTCGCAAAAAATATTCATGAATTATTGGAGCGTTTTGGGGGTGTATGGATAACGCCGGACCTTTCCTTGCAACCCGAGGGAAAAGCGAAAGAGACAAATATTCCACTGCGAAGCATAACAGGCATTAATAAAGATAACTTTGCTTTTAAAGATGAAGCATCGGCCCGAACTTTTTTTGAAAACCTTGGCTTTACTGTAGAGAGCCATAGCTTTGTAGAAATTTTAGATGAATTGGCGTCACCAGTAAAATTAAATTTTTCTAAAGAACAAGTTATAAAAATCCTCGGTCCGCGAGTTGTTTTTGTGATGAGGCTGAAGAATTAAAATGATAATCAACACGCAAACTTTCAGCCAGCGGGTGGTCAAGATAGCTCTCGAGATTCCGAAAGGCAGAGTCACCACTTACGGCAGGATTGCCCGCGCGGCGGGCGCAGGGCCAATGGCTTCGCAGAGTATAACTACCATTTTGGGTAAAGCTTACATGAAGGGAGAAAAAAATATTCCTTTTCATAGAATTGTATATGCCGACGGCAGAGTTTGGATTAGCGAAAAATATAAAAAGAAGAGGCTGGCATTGTATAAAAAAGAGGGGATTAAGCTCGACAAAAACAACACAATTCTGAATTTCAGGGATATTTTAATTGAATTTAATTGAGAGAGCTAGTAAATATTCGCCTTCATAAAATATTCATTCCTGTTGCCTATCATCAAACAGGTAATACATTTACTTATGAAAAAAGACATAAAAATTGAAGGCATGCCCGCATACCATTCGTATCCGAAAGACGGAAAAAAGTATCCCGGGCTCATTGTGATTCACGAGATTTGGGGGCTTGTTCCGCACATCAAAGATGTCGCAGACCGTCTTGCCAAAGAAGGGTATTCGGTTATTGCGCCGGACCTTTTTTACGATGTGGCTTTTGAAGGAAAAGTTGACCAAACAATTTTAAACGAGACGCTGGACCCGAAAACCCGCGACGAAGCGCAGAAAAAAATGCGCGAAGTCCTGGCGCCCATAAGCGCTCCGGAATTCAGCGAAAACGCGCTTGCCAAGCTGGAGAAATGCGTGAAATACCTTTTGGAAAATGCCCATGTGGCTTCCGAGACGGTGGGCGTGATTGGTTTTTGTTTCGGGGGCACTTATAGTCTTGCTCTGGCGGCGCTCGACCCGCGCATTACAGCAGCCGTATCTTTCTATGGCCAGCCGCTTCCGGAAGGAAAGGCGAGCGAGGTCAACTGCCCGATACTTGCTTTTTACGGAGACCAGGATAAAAACCTGATGGATTCCCTGCCGGGCTTCAAGGAGGCAATGCAAAAGAACAGCAAAGACTTTACGGCGATTGTGTATCCGAATGCCGGCCACGCGTTTTTTAACGACACCAATCCGCGCCTGTACGACAAAAAATCCGCAGTAGATGCCTGGGGGAAGACCGTCAAATTTCTGAAAGAAAATATGAAATAGTTTTTAAAAAATTTTTCGTTTTCCGGATATTCATAATAATTTCACGAGAAAATTATAATGTTTCTGGGGGATGGAAGTACACAGTGTTCAAACCAAAAGGAGGTCGGGTGGACAGAAGACGTTTTGAGCTTGAAGTGGAGATTTTCTTTGACCTGCGGCCTTGCGGGAATGCGCGTTCTGCCAAAGACGCTCTTTTGGCTCTTTACGATTACATGGTTCTGAGGGCCAAAGAATCGGACAAATTGCCAAAGTATAATGAGCGATGGAGCGAGTGCGTGTTTCAAGTCGAGCAGGCTTGCACTTGGTCGCCGCTGCGGCTTTTCTGGCAAGTTCTTTCACACGACGAACACTTGGTAATACGGGCGGCAGCCAGAAGCAACCTTCGTAAAGCTTTTCGCCAATATTGGGATGACCATGATATCGGCATGGTGGGGCATGCCGGTGTGTCAGTGATATTAGCCAGTAGCTCCGCCAGGCTAAAAGACGAGATGGTCAACGACCCGCTTTTCAGAAAAGCAGTAGAGCAATGGGAGATAGCCACAGAGGGTGCCAGCTTCACTCCCGTTTTAAGAATAACGGTTTTTGACGAGAAAAATAAACCGTCAAATAAAAAAATAAGTTAAAGCAGGAGACAGTAAATTATAGAAGAGGGGCGAAGTGCGTTGCGCTTGCGCCCTGATTTTTTTATCAATAATTCGCCGTAGCAAAAATTTATGAAAATTTTCTATCGTTATTTAAAAAGATATTGGAAACTTTGCGTTCTCGTTTTATTTTTGGCGGCTATTAATCAGATTTTTTCCCTGCTTGACCCGATTATCTTCAGCCACATCATTGATGATTACGCCGCCAAATTTAATATGCTAACTCTCCGGCATTTTCTTGAAGGAATTCTTTTCCTTTTGGGGTTGGCGGTCGGGGCGGCTTTTGTCTCGCGCACTGCCAAGAATTTTCAGGATTATTTTTTAAACACGGTGACTCAGCGCCTCGGAGCAAGAATCTACAACGACGGCGTGGAGCATTCGCTTGCCTTGCCATATGAGATTTTTGAAGACCAACGAAGCGGAGAAACGCTCGGCATATTGCAGAACGTGCGTCTGGCGAGCGAGACGTTCATTCTTTCATTCATAAATGTGCTTTTCGTATCGGTCATCGGATTTGCCTTTGTGGCGATATACGCGTTCCATGTATTCTGGGGCGTGGCTGTGGTCTTTGCGCTCACGGTGCCTATAATCGGGGGAGTGAGCTATTTGCTGACCGGCAAAGTCAAAAAAATTCAAAATATAATCCTGGCGGAGACGACGGCGCTCGCGGGAGCGACGACGGAATCCCTGCGGAATATTGAATTGGTAAAAAGCTTGGGCTTGGTTGGCCAGGAGATTTCGCGTTTAAACACTACGACCGATGATATTTTAAAACTTGAATTAAGGAAGCTCCGCTACATAAGGAGCGTCAGCTTCGTGC
>CAZKWN010000066.1:0-3558 GCA_964556605.1 uncultured Candidatus Saccharibacteria bacterium | reverse complement strand
ATATCGCGAGCCATGAGCTTGGCTTCAGCGTCGGAAATCTTTTCCGGCGTGACAAATATGCGGATTTCGCGTCCGGCTTGCAGAGCGTAAGATTTTTCCACACCCGGAAAGGCATTAACTAGCGTTTCCAACTCTTGCAGACGTTTCAAGTAGTTCTCAACTGAATCTCTTCTGGCTCCGGGGCGTCCGCCGGAAATCGTGTCGGCTGTCTGCACAATGACTGACTCAATTGTTTCATAAGGATAGTCTTCATGGTGGCTTTTCATGGCGGTGATAACGCGTTCGTCCGCGCCGAACTTTTGCAGAATACGCATACCTATCTCTATATGCGTGCCTTGCACTTCATGGTCAAGCGCTTTTCCGATGTCGTGTACCAAGGCTCCGGCTTTGGCGATAGCGACGTCCGCGCCTAATTCTTCCGCCAGCATTCCGGCAATATGCGCCATTTCTATAGAGTGCTGAAGAACATTTTGGCCGTAACTTGTGCGGAAATACAGTCTTCCTAAGATGGCGACAATGCGCGGGTCAAAATTGAATATTCCGCATTCATAAACCGCCTGCTCGCCCTTTTCTTTGATGATTTTATTTATTTCTTCCTTGGCTTTTTCCACCAATTCTTCAATTTTGGCCGGCTGGATACGCCCGTCCAGAATCAGATTTTCCAATGCCAATCGGGCCACCTGCCTTCTGATAGGATCAAACGAAGATATAACGATTGAGCCGGGAGTATCGTCCACAATCAGCTCTACTCCGGAAGCTCTTTCAAAAGCCCGGATGTTGCGCCCTTCTTTTCCGATTATTTTCCCTTTGATTTCGTTGTTTGGGATAGAAACGACTGTGGTCATCAGTTCGGACGCGGTGCTTGAAGCTAGGCGCTGAATGGATGTGGCCAATATGTCTTTTGCCCTCCTGTCCAGCTTTTCTTCGTTGGTATTTTCCAATTTTTGGATTCGGACCATGATGTCTTCCTCGTATTTTTTCTCGACATCTTTCAGAAGCTCGTCTTTGGCCTCAGTTTCGGTCAATTTCGCCACTCTTTCAAGCTCTATTCTTTTTTCTTCTTCTATTTTTGAAACTTTTTCCTGAATCTTTTTTATTTCCTCAACTTTTACTTTGATATTTTCAACTTCTTTATCCACCTCTACTTGCCGAGCGTCCAAAAACTCGTCTTTTTTGATAAGTCTTTTTTCTGTCTCCTTAAACTCCACCTCTTTTTTCTTCTCTTCTTCTTTTAATTCCGTTAGTTTTGCCTCCGATGCCTTTTTTGCCTCGTCGGTGATTTTTTGCGCTTCTTCTTTGGCGCCGACCATCATCTGCTTGATGTCTATTTCGATAGACCTTCGTTTTCCGAGGGCGATAATCAGGCGGAGATAGTATCCGATTCCCACACCCAAAAGGAGTACTGCGACTCCGATTAAAATTATTATTGTTATGCTCATAAGCTAGGTTTGCCAGCTTACAAGAACAAACCACTATATTTTTAGTATCATTTCTGTTCTAGCGAAAACTTTGGCAAAGATTTGGTTTTCCTTCGTAAACTTCATAATATATGGAATATTCCTGCGAACCGACTTAAATTAAGCGAAAAAATTTTTAAATTTCAACAAATTTAGTATAACAGGTTCCGTTTATTTTGTCCATTTTTATCTATTTGTGCTAGAATAATGAGATGCACGAGGGTATCCGATCATGGAAAAATCTTGCTATTTACGCTTTTAATGCTTTTTCTATTCCGCTTTTACTGAAGACGCTTTTCTCTCCATGGAAAATGGATAATGATTCGGGAGGGCATCTTTCCCTTGTCGAGAAAATCGCCTTTTTTATTTTTTCACGAATTTTAGGCTTTGTCGCCCGCATTATCCTCATTATCATCGGTCTTATTTTCACAATTTTGATTATTCTGACCTTCCCAATCTTTTTAATTTTTCCGATTAAAATCAGTCCTGACTATCTGCAAAATCTGGAAAGTTTCGGTTCATCGCTTTCATATGGAAATACATATACTCTCTCCCGCCACAGCCGGGACGCTATTTGCGCGCGGGCGCAGAAAATTTACGGCAAAGAAAAAGCCCTGCGGATGATTGAGCGCGGGCTATCCAAGGAGAGCAATCGCAACGTGCTTTTGGTGGGCAACACCGGCGCCGGTAAAACAACTTTGATATCATATCTCGGGCGACTCGGGCAGTCGGGCCTGTCGTTTACGGGGATTCGTCATCACCGAGTCGTGGAATTATTTATGGAAGGGTTGAGCCTTTCCGATTTTGATAAATGTTTAAATGAAGCAGCTTCCGCGGGCAATGTGATTATCGCGATTGAAAATATCCACGCCTACGAAGATTTATACGACAAGCTTATGCCGTATCTGCATATGCCGCATTTGGGAATTGTCGCTACGACCGATTTGGCAAACTATGACCAAGTGCTGAAAAACCATCCGGAATTTCTTTCAAAATTTGAAAAAGTGGATGTGGAGGAAACAAATGAAGAAGATACTGCCGCCATTCTCGCAAACAATGCCCGTCTTGAAAAAATTTCCATAAAACCCGATGCGATTTCGGAAATCGTGCGGCTGGCTGACCGTCTGATAGGCAATCAGTCCGAGCCGGCCAAGTCCATTTCAATTTTAGAAGAATTGCAGACGCTGGGGAAAACTATAACCGTGGCCGATGTCAGGCAAGTTGTATCCGATAAAACAAATATACCTATAGGGGATATGGGGGCGGATGAAAGAAAAGTATTAGCCGGGCTTGAGGATTCCATGAAAAAGAAAATTATCGGCCAGGATGAAGCGGTTAAAGATGTGGCCGAGGCGCTTCGCCGTTTGCGCACGGGCATTGCCGACCACACCAAGCCGGCCGGCAGCTTTCTGTTCTTGGGTCCGACCGGTGTTGGAAAAACTTATACGGCAAAAATTCTGGCGGAAAGCTATTTTGGCCGGAAAAACGCCATGATTCGTTTTGACATGAGTGAATTTTCAAATGGAGGTTCCATTGCGGTCTTCACAGACAGATTAGCGGCAGCCGTAGAGGAAGCTCCGCTTTCTTTGATATTTTTTGATGAGCTGGAAAAGGCCAATCCGCTCATTCACAATCTGCTTTTACAGGTGCTTGACGAAGGCCGTTTGACCCGGAGCTCGGGCAGAGAAGCGAGTTTCAAAGATGCTATCATTATTGCCACTTCAAATGCTGGGAGCGCGGATATAATTTCCAAACCGGGAATTGATAAAAAAGTGTTGGTAAATAATTTAATCCGAAACGGTATATTCGCTCCGGAATTTTTGAATAGATTCAACGATATAGTTCTCTTCAAGCCTCTTGATCAAAACGAGGCAAGACAAATAACCGCGCTCCTGCTCAATGAATTTGCTGAGCGGCTTTTGGAAGATAAAAAAATTACTTTGGTCGTCGATGATGCTCTAATAGACAAGATTTCCTCCGCCGGTTATGACCCTGAATTCGGCGCCCGCCCCATCAACCGCGCGATAGAAGAAATAGTCGAAAACAAAGTAGCTGAATACATCATGGCGGGCAACACAGGTGGAACTATTAAAATAGTTTA
>CAZKWN010000065.1:0-3582 GCA_964556605.1 uncultured Candidatus Saccharibacteria bacterium | reverse complement strand
AGTGTCTTATCGCCAAAAGAGACAAAGGGGTTGTCCTTTATAGTCATTAGCTTGCCCTTGTCCTTTATGTCCTTTATGGTTGCACCACCGCTGAAAGTTTTAATAACGCTTATTATGCTGTCGCACCTATGTTTTTTGAGTATGTCAAAATCTTGGGCGTGCGAGGCAAGACCTAACACATTAGATCTCGCGCCTCCATTTATGCCGGATAGAGCTTTCATGAGAGTGCTCCCTTTCTGAACGCCAATCCTGGTCTGTCCTTTAGAATTATCTCGCATTTTCGGATAGAAAAAGACCCCCTTACTTCCCCTCATCAAGGACGAGGTGTCTAACACTTCTTCAGAAGAATTCTTAAAGTATTCCGACAAGTCTATCTGCCTATTTAAAATTCCAGCCTTTTTGGAGGACTCTTTTATGGATTGGTTTAATTCGGAAAATTCTTTTCTTAATATATTGCAGTTCATCTCGGAGATGATATTTATGGCAGAAGCAACGCTCATAAAGGACATCAACTCGGATATCTTACTGCAAGCATTTGAAGGCATTTTATGCATGTCCGATATGATTTCTGTGCCTAATGTCCTTAATTTGTTTCTGAGCGGTTCGTCTTTGTCTATGATGTCCGTGACCATATAAAGAGCTGTAATAAGCTTATCTGTTTTATTATAAGACACGGTAACGGACACATTTTGGGAACCTGCCCCGTATGCCCCGCCAAGGCGGGGTCCTTCGGAGTCCTTGAGATTTTTTTCTTCTCCAAACATGTGTCCATTATATATAGGACAAGAAAAAATGCAATAGTATTAACTACAAAAAGATAGCTTGCTAAATACAGCACGAATATTTCTTTGCTAAGAAATTTCTCAAGACTCGCGCCGTCGCGCTCCGTAGCCTGTATTTAGCAACTATCTTTTTTGCGTGAAAGCCAGAATTGTTTTTAAAATGCCTTGCGCAGGAGTTTAGGAAATAAAAATGGTACTCCATTTATTATTTCCTTGAACGACGAGCAGAGCAATCCGCCAGCTGGCGGATATGCGTGCATTTTAAAAATTATTCTGGCTGAAACTATTCACAAAAAAATATGCTAAAATACTCATATGGCGAAAAATGGAAACGGAAAGAAAAACAATACCAATGATAGGAAGGTTTCAGGATTAAAAACCCAAACCAAACATGGAATCATAGCAGTCGTTTTTTTTGTTCTGGCGATATTTTTTTTGATGTCAAAGTTTGCGGTAGCGGGGCCGGTCGGCATTTTTATTAACACAGAAATAAAGCTCCTGCTCGGCATCGGCGACATACTTTTGCCGATACTTTTCATTTTGCTCGGAACCTCATTTATAAAATCAGAAGTGCCGGATATCGGATGGATACGCACTTTAAGCGGAGCTCTCTTTCTGCTCTCCGGTCTGGGGATAATAGACATCGCTTCGGGGAAAGGCATTCATGCCGGCGGAGTGATCGGAGAAATTCTTTCAACGCCGTTTGTCGCCCTTTTTGATGTGTATGCCAGCATCGTCTTTCTCGGCGCGATTTTGATAATTTCAATTCTGATAATGTTTGATGCCAAGCTCGACCCGGCGCTTTTGTTCAGAAAAACTAAATCTCTTTTTAGCAAAAATAAAAAAGAAGAACAAGAGGAGGAATCCGACCCCTCCCCGACCCTACCCGAAGGAGAGGAGGAGGAAGAATCCGAAACAATGACAGAGAAAGTAAAAAAGGCTCTCAGCACGAAAAAAGAAAACAATCCAGAACCGGAGGAAGAAATGCCAATCAGAAAAAGAAAGAGCACCTTGGGCTCTTACACCCCTCCCCCGATATCGCTCCTTGAAGAAGACAAAGGCAAGCCGAATACCGGCGATATTAAAGCTAACGCAAACATCATTAAAAGAACTTTGGCGAACTTCGGCATTGAGGTGGAGATGGATGAGATAACCATCGGCCCGACCGTCACAAGGTACGCGCTCAAGCCGGCCGAAGGAGTGAAGCTCTCGCGCATCGTCGGCCTGCAAAACGACCTTGCCCTTTCGCTTGCCGCGCACCCTATTCGCATAGAAGCGCCGATCCCGGGAAAATCATTAGTCGGCATTGAGATTCCCAACAAATCAAAATCAATCGTCGGCCTGGCCACGCTCCTTTCCGATGAGAAATTCCAAAATTCGACGAAGGCGCTTACTATCGCCCTCGGCCGGAATATCTCCGGCAAGGCGGTTTTTGGCAATATGGTTAAAATGCCCCACGTGCTCGTTGCCGGAACAACCGGCTCCGGTAAATCGGTGACGATCCACTCGATGATTACTTCCCTTCTATATAGGAACGGACCGGATGATTTGAAACTCATTCTGATAGATCCAAAACGTGTTGAACTCACCCTTTACAACAACATTCCGCATTTGCTCACGCCGGTAATTACCGAAGCGAAGAAAACTATTCTGGCTCTGAAATGGGCAGCTAAAGAAATGGACCGCCGTTATGATATTCTGGAGACGGAATCCGTGCGCGATATTGAGTCTTACCACAAGAATGTTTGGGGGAAGAATGGAGAAGAAAAAGAAGGAGGTCCTGACCGCATGCCGTACATTGTCATTATTATAGACGAGCTGGCAGACATTATGAGCAGTTATCCAAGAGAGCTTGAAGCCGCCATTGTGCGTTTAGCGCAAATGTCCCGAGCCGTGGGAATTCACCTGATACTTTCCACCCAGCGCCCGGAAGTAAACATCATCACCGGATTGATTAAGGCCAACATCCCCGCCCGCATCGCTTTGAAGGTTTCTTCGCAGATAGATTCGCGCACGATTTTGGATGCAGGCGGGGCGGAAAAGCTTTTGGGCGCCGGCGACATGCTCTACTCTTCGGGCGAAGCCCAGCCGGAGAGATTGCAGAGCGCGTTTATTTCGGAATCAGAAGTTAAAAAAGTTGTAAAATATCTGGCTGATGCCTATAGAGATGAAGTCTCCGAAGAAATAACCTTGACCGCCGGATCTATTTCGGCCGACAAAAGTATTTTTGAAGCATCGCTCCAAGACGAAGACGCAGAAGACGACGATGAGATGTATGAAGAAGCCCGAGCCTGCGTGGTGGAAGCCGGAAAAGCATCCACTTCTTACCTACAAAGAAAATTAAAGCTTGGGTATGCCAGAGCGGCGCGATTGATGGACGTGCTTGAAGAGCGCGGAGTCATCGGGCCCGGAGACGGCGCCAAGCCGAGAGAAGTCTTGGAAAAAATAGAACGGACGGAAGGCGGAGAGAATGTTATTTAGTAAAAAGTTCATAAAGTTATAAAGTTCATAAGGTAAAATACAAATGCATTCAACTTTAAAAACTTTCAACTTTATAACTAGCCGAAGGCTATGAATCAAAATGTAAAAAAAATAGTGAAAATAGGCGGTCTTTCTATTTTTTTTCTTTTGATTATTATTTATGCTTTTTTCCGCTCCAAAGATTTGATTTTTGGGGTGAAAATAAGGAATGTTGACATAGACGGCAAGTCCGCCCAGTCCGGCGCCACGATTATGGAGGGCGTGATAGAAATTACCGGCACCGCGAAAAACGCCATAGATTTAACGCTTGACGGACGGG
>CAZKWN010000064.1:0-3596 GCA_964556605.1 uncultured Candidatus Saccharibacteria bacterium | reverse complement strand
CGGTTGTCTGTTTCAATTCTTCCAAATATGAAGCGCTGAGAACAGCCTCGCTCCCATGGGTCACCTGTCCGCGCTGAAGAATGATTAATTTTCTTCCAATCATAAAAGTAATAGAGAGTAGCGACCCGAAGAATAAAATTAGAAGGAAATACATCATTTTATTTTGGTTTTATTTTTATATTGAGTAACGCTTCACTTCTTTGATTTTCGCTTTCGCTTTCAGGAGAAGCTGGCCGACTGTCATGCCGCCGTCTTTGATGAATGCCTGGCTCTCTAAAGTCTTCTCTTTGAAGTATGTCGCCATTTTGCCATCCAGCATTTTTTTCTTTATTTCCTCCGGCTTATCAATGCCGGCTATTTCTTTTTCAAAAATTTCTTTCATCGTTTTCTTGGCATCTTCCGTGATTTCCGCTTCCGAAATATATTCCGGCTTCATGGCTGTCACGTGCATGGCTATATCTTTGGCTAGCTCAATGTCGCCTCCTTCCAAAGAAACAATCACGCCGATTTTGCTGTTGTGCACATAGCTTCCCAAAACATCTCCGGCAACTTCATACACATCGCCGAGAACGATATTTTCTCCCGTCTTTTGAATTACCGGGTCTATCAAATCTTTTGCTTCAGCTTTCATTTTTTCTACGCCTTCGGCCAGAGCCATATCCGTGAGTTTGTTTAAAAGATTAACAAAGTCTTCGTTTCTGGCTACGAAATCAGTCTCGCAACCTAGTGATACCAATACGGCTTTTTTGCCGGTTGTCTTGATGGAAACGCTTCCGGCTTTAATCTCACGACTTCCTTTTTTGAGCGCGATATCGGAGCTTGTTTTCTTTAAAATTGCCAGCGCCTTTTTCATATCGCCTTCGGCTTCTTGGAGCGCGCGCTTGCATTGCATCACGGAGATGCCCGTCGCATCACGAAGCTCCTTCACTTGTTCGGTTGTGATACTTGAAGATGGCATGTTTATTTAGATTCTTGCCCCGTACCGAGCTTGCTCTGGTTCGGGGTTTTTTCAGGCACGGACATTTGTCCATTTTTGTAGGCATTCAAGACGGCGAGCGAAAAAAACTTTATTGATGGTATAGCCGAATCATTCGCCACGATAGGGTAGTCAATACCCTTAATGTTTGAATCCGAATTTACCAAGGCGATTACCGGAACGCCGGATTTCCTGGCTTCTGTGGCTGCGATGTGTTCGGCGCGCGCGTCTATGACAAACATCGCGTCCGGAGCTTTCTTTAAGCCGACTAATCCGGAATAGTATCTTTCGAGTTTTTCCATTTTTTTTGCCATGACCACGCGTTCTTTTTTGGTGTATTTATCAAGTCCGCCGGCAACGCTATCTTTGCGGTAATTTTCAAGCTCCGTAATCCTCTTTTTTATTTCCGTGAAATTTGAGAGCGCCCCCCCTATCCATCTTTCCGTGACAAAAGGCATGCCCAAGGATTCAGCCACTTCTTTTGTAGCAGTTTTTGCTTCAGGTTTTGTTCCGACAAAAAGAATTACTTTATTTTTAGCCCCTAAATCTTTTATGAATTCCGCGGCGGAATCCAGCAAAAGACCTGTTTTTTCAAGGTCAATTATGTCTTCTCTGTTTTTGGTGGCGTATATATACTTTGAGACGGAAGGATGCCTTCGGGTCTTGCTGTAGCCGTAATGCGCGCCGGCCTTGAACATTTTCTCAACAATTGTATCGGTTCCTTTCTCAATTTCTCTTTTTTGCATAGAGCCAATATAGCAGAATGCGGGTCTTTTTGCAAACTTGCATATTAAATCAGAAAAGAAAAATGCAACCCCCTAAATCCCCCTTGTAAGGGGGATTCCATAAATTTTCCTCCCTTGACAAGGGGAGGCTAGGAGGGGTTGTATTCTTTTGCCAAAAAGACTTTTTTCGGGCTAAATCTAACAAAATTAGATCGCCCGAACTTTTTGCAAAGCAGAAAGTTTTAGGGTAAGATGGGTCGTATGAAGCAATCTAAACTTTTTACTAAAACAAGGAAGGAAGCGCCGGCGGACGAGGTTTCTAAAAACGCCGAATTGCTTATTCGCGGAGGCTTTATTCATAAGGAAATGGCAGGCGTGTATACTTATTTGCCTTTAGGGCTTAGAGTTTTTAAAAATATTGAGAACATTATCCGGCAGGAGATGAACCAAATTGGCGGGCAGGAAATCGCCATGACCGCGCTTCAGGAGAAGGAAACATGGGAGCCGACAGACCAATGGCGGGACGAAAGCGTGGATGTGTGGTTCAAGACAAAATTAAAAAATGAAACCGAGCTCGGGCTCGCGGTGACGCACGAAGCGCCGATAACCAAAATGCTGAAAGGCTTTTTGCAGTCTTACCGCGACTTGCCGCAATACATTTATCAATTCCAGACAAAATTCAGGAATGAAACCAGGGCCAAGAGCGGCATTATGCGCTGCCGGGAATTCGTGATGAAAGATCTGTACTCATTTGACCTGGATGAAAAATCGCATTTGGAATTTTACGAAAAATCAAAAAAGGCATATAAGAAAATTTTCGACCGCATCGGCATCGGGCATCTGACTTATCTGACTTTCGCCTCCGGCGGAATGTTTTCAAAGTTTTCCCACGAATTTCAAACTCTCACCTCGGCCGGCGAAGACACGATATTCGTAGATGAATCAAAAGGCATTGCCATAAATAAAGAAGTGAATACCGACGAAGTTCTTGAAGGCCTCGGAATTGACAGAAAAAATTTGGTGGAGCATCGGGCGGTGGAAGTGGGGAATATTTTTACTCTGGGGACCCGTTTTTCCGACGCACTTGATTTGAAATATCGGACGGAAGAAGGAGAAAAAAAGTCAGTGTTTATGGGCTCTTATGGCATCGGGCCGGGGCGGGTGATGGGCACGGTGGTGGAAGTTTTATCGGACGATAAAGGAATAATTTGGCCGGAATCAATCGCGCCTTATGCCCTACACTTACTGGCTCTAGGGGAAGACGAAGAAGTTTTAAAAGAGGCGGATAAAGTTTATGAAAAATTAGTTCAAAATAATATTGAAGTTTTGTTTGACGATCGAAAAGATATATCGGCCGGAGAAAAGTTTTCTGACGCGGATTTGCTCGGCATGCCTTGGCGCGCTGTCGTTTCCGCTCGCAGTTTAAAGGACTTATCTTCCGGGGGAATAGAAATTAAAAAACGCACGGAAGAAAAAGGAAAAATTGTTTCCTTGGATGAACTATTGAAATTACTAAAACCTATCAGCTAAAACCTATCAGCTATAAGCTATTCACAATGTTTGAAAAATTTTACAAATTAATTTCCAACGACATCGGGATAGACTTGGGTACTTCCAATACCTTGGTCTATTTAAAAGGCCAAGGCATTGTCATTAACGAGCCTTCGGTGGTGGCGGTCAACATCAAGACCAATCAGATCTTGGCAGTCGGGAGAGACGCCAAAGAAATGCTCGGGCGCACTCCGGGGCACATCAAGGCTATCCGTCCTTTAGTAGAGGGCGTTATTTCTGATTTTGAAGTGACCGAGGAAATGCTTTCTTATCTCATAAATAAAGCCGATAAAATGTCTAAAAAGCTGGCCCGGCCGAGAGTTCTAATCGGCGTGCCGTCAGGT
>CAZKWN010000063.1:0-3673 GCA_964556605.1 uncultured Candidatus Saccharibacteria bacterium | reverse complement strand
ATAAAGGCATTGACCCGATTGTTTATAGATTTTGGCTTTTAATGGCTAGCTATAGAACTAAAGTTAACTTCGTCTGGGATGCCGTTTTAGGCGCAGAAACAGCCTTAAAACGCCTTTACGGACTGTATTTAGGCCTAGGAGTTGAGATAGGACATATTCACAAAGAATATCAGAACAAATTCAAGGAATACATAGAAGACGACCTGGACACTCCGCGGGCGTTATCGCTTTTGTGGGATGTCTTGAAAGACGAAAATATGTCTGACGGCGACAAAAAAGCTACGGTTTTGGATTTTGACAAAGTACTCGGACTTGGTTTTGAGAATTTAAAAGAAGCAAAGGAAATTAGTATTCCGGATGAAATAAAAAAACTGATTGAAGAACGTGAAGAAGCGCGCAAGAATAAGGACTTTAAAAAGTCAGACGAAATCCGAAATAAAATAAATTCTCGCGGCTATGAAATAAAAGATACAGCTGATGGGCAGAAAATAAACAAGATATGATAAAAACAATTATTAATGAGAAGGATGCAAATAAGGCAGATGTAGTCTTAGTATCAGCCGGATACGAAAAGACAGCTTCTTCACACAAAGGAACGATAAAAGGACCTAAGGCAGTTATTGAATGTCTGAATAATCAGATTGAGTTTTTCGATAGGAAATTTAAGGTTGAAGTAAATGATTTTGTAAAAATCTCCCATCAAAACATAGGCGACTTAAAGAAACTATCCCCTATTCAAACTCTTCAAAAAATAAAAAAAAGTGCAAGTAAACTTATAGAGGACAACAAATTCATTTTTCTTTTGGGAGGCGAACACTCTGTGTCTATAGGAGTTTTTCAGGCGCTAGCGGAAAAATATAATTCGAAAGATGTGACAATACTGCAGATAGATGCGCATTGTGATTTAAGAAAAGACGACAGTGATTATAGCCCAAGTCCTTCCCCTCTAGCGCACTCAACTGTTATGCGCCACGCAAGCGAACTCGGCTTCCCTATTGTCCAAATAGGCATCCGCACTTATTCCAAAGATGAATACGAATATTTTAGCAACAAAAAAAATAACATAACTGTTTTTGAATGGAATAAAGTTGTTATACCTGTAGAAAAAATATTGAAATCCATTAAAACAAAATATATTTACATCACGATAGATGTTGATGGTTTTGATCCGGCTTATATGCCAGGCACAGGCACACCGGTACCGGGAGGTATTTCTTGGTATTACGGAGTTGATTTGATTGAAAAAGCGATTGCAAAATCTGAATTAATAGGAGCTGACATCGTAGAAGTCTCCCCTGTTCCGGATTCCGTCCTCACAGAATACAGCGCGGCGCAACTGGTGTACACAATAATCGCAAATAAATTTATCCCGCAAAAGGCGAAGTTCCAGAAAAAATTTAAGCAGTAACATCCGTCCTAAAAATCTTTTTTCTATATAAAATAGTTACAAAAACCAGGTTGGCAACTATGAGATAAACATTGAATGAATATATTGAAAAAATCCAGTTTTTTATGATAAAAAGAGCTAAAATATTATTAACAATACTTGCACAATAAACAGTTAGAGTTTCGGTTTCCGGAAATTTCCAGGTTTTTACATAGGTTGGTATAAAAGCCAAAGCGTCGCTTAAAATTGCAAAAATTATTGATATGCCCAAGTTATGCGTAATTATATAAAGAACTAAAGCAAGGATTGAAAATACTCCGCAAATTATATCAAATGTGGTTATTTGCCATATTGAATTCTTCTTAAAAAGAGAAACAACCACTACCAAAAAGGGGCCGAAACCTGCAAAAAATACAGGCAACACAGAAAGCCCGGCACCGGCTTTAAGTTCAAAAAATACTCCGATGAAAGGAGGAAGCATCCAAAGAAACCAGGAAACCAAGTTCGGCCTGGTTTCTCCGTAAAAAATATTTTTGAAATAGTAAAAATAGGCTACCAGAATGACAGGAACCGAGAGAAAAATAATTTGTTCAGGAAGCATAAATTGTTGAAAACCGAGCTTTTAACATTAATTAATAAACTTCTTGCTGATAACACCTTTCGCAGTACACTATTTCAGGTCGGTCGGGTGCGTAAGAAGTTTCAAATTCTATCACACATTTTTCTGGCCCATGAAAATGTTCTCTTGTCACTTGTGGTGAGCCCACCGAACCACACATGCATTCTCTATGCCAAAGTTTCCGCGGATTACGCAATTTAAAACGGTCTTGTCTGCGGCAAGGAAAACATTTATCCGGAAGTGGAAGTTTCATTTTTTTATATAAAGTAAATTCTAGTGAAGTGATGTTGAAGGCAGTTGTACATAAAGGGTATTTTTCGACATGATCTGGAGAATTTTGCGAAGAACACTGGATTACTTCTTCTGTTATGCTTTCTTTTACGTCGTTTAAGGTTTCAGGTAAATCATTAGTGAAAAGCGTAATCTTATAATCACGAGACGGACGATCATACCAAGCATAGCCAGCCTTTAAAGCTTCTTCTTTGGTTAAAGGAAAATAGTCTTGTGCCATAGATTCATTGTATGCGAATGGCGATACATTGGCTGGAAAATATTCCCCCCATTCTTTTGTTTTTCGCATGTGCTCAATAATTTTATCTTTGAGTTCTAAATATTCTTTTTTTGAATATTGTTTATTTAAAATACAATATTGATTCTTTTTCAACCCAAAACACCCGAAGCAATCCTGTGTACTAAAGCACATATCGCAATAACATGAATCAGTTATTGTATTAAAACAACTTCTAGCCACGATAGTTCTATTTGGAGCTTCAACACCCTGAAGTTCATATGATAATTCAGTAGTAATTACCTCAGTACAGTCACGACTATACTCTATGTGTTGCCAAGCATCTTGTGTATATGCGGTATCTTTATTGTCTTTGCAATTAAAAACATAGCGTGCTCGTTCACAATTTTCCATGTAATCGCCGGAAGAATTTTGAACATTTACACCATGGTAAAACTTTAATGGAGTACTAAGGCGTAGAGCAAAGGCTTTCTCACTAGATTCCTTTATGAATTTACTATCCCATTTAAAATTTTTAACTCGTTTCTCGTATTCTTCTTTTCCAATATTTTCATTAAAATAATAATATTGTTTATTGCGAAGCCCGACGCACCCGAAGCAATCTGAGCATCTTCGGCAATCGTTAGAAAAATAAACATTAACACAATCAGAACAATCATACGCCCAAGCGCAATGCGAACATTTTGTAATATTAATACACTCATAACAAAATTCACATTTTTGCGCCATATAGCAATCGCTTAAAAAATAACAACCTTGCTGGCACCAGCTCCCATACATACATTTTTCGCACGATTCGCTGGTAAAAAGCATGTAGCAATCCTTATTGTCTTCAGCCTGATTGGTATATTCACTATTAACACTATTTGAATTTACCATTGCGAGATGAGGCACCGCATGACGAAGCTCCTCATATTGCTCAAAAAATGGGCGGTTAAAGTCAAAGTCCCGGCCATAATCCTTAGCATCAAACTTATCTGACTTCCAATATTCCTGTTCATACACAGGAAATGGCGCATCATCTCGATAAATCGAAATGAGCTTCCCAACCACACGGCACACGTTGATTCAACGCCTGGCTCAAGGAGCTGTGGATACGGACTGGCGTGAGTTCATGGATGACTACTGGGAGCCCGTC
>CAZKWN010000062.1:0-3837 GCA_964556605.1 uncultured Candidatus Saccharibacteria bacterium | reverse complement strand
TATAATGCCAAAAATTTTGGAGTGGAAGAAATAAATTCCTGCCCCCGCACGACATGAGTCACACCCATTTCAATATCATCCACTATGTGCGCGAAATTATATGTCGGGTATCCGTCGCTTTTGATTAAAATAAAATCATCCAGCGCTTCCTCTCCGGCAGAAAGTTCTCCCCAAACGACATCATTCCAGGATGTTCGTTTTAGTTCCGATATTTTAAATCGGAGCGGAATGGTTCCGTTCCAAGCCGGAGGATTTTCGGGTCTGTGTTCACGATATAAAAATGGTTTTTTCTCCGCTTCCGCTTTTTTTCTGAATTCGTCAAGATCTTCTTCGGTGTAAGGGTCAGCATATGCCAAACCTTTTTTTATCAGAATATCCGCGTATTTTTTGTATAATGGAAGCCTTTCTGATTGAATGTAAGGCGCATGCGGACCGCCTATATCCGGCCCTTGATCCCAATTCAGACCAAGCCATTTTAGGGATTTTTTGATATGTTCAATGGAACCTGCCACTTCCCTTTCCTTGTCGGTATCTTCAATGCGCAAAATAAATTGGCCGTTGTTTTTTCTAGCCAAAAGCCAAGCATAAAGAGCCGTGCGAATGTTTCCAACATGTATAAATCCCGTCGGACTAGGCGCAAATCTGGTTACGACTTTTTGTTCTGACATGCTTATATAATAGCATAGAAATAAAACTCATTAAATACAATCCCCTTAATCCCCTTTATCAAGGGGAAAATAAATGCCTCGCAATATAAAACAAAATTTGATAAGCTTAAATCATGAAAACAGTAGGCATTATAGGCGGGTTAGGTCCGGAAACAACTTCCGAATTTTATTTGGATATAATTTTTTCATGTCAAAAAAATGATACAACAGCTAGACCACCGATTATTATATCTAGTGTTTCCTTGCCATATAAAATTGAAGAAGACCTAATATTGGAAAGCAAAGGCATGGAACGCTATATTCCTTATCTTACGCAAGAAGCTCAAAGACTTGAAAACGCAGGCGCTGATTTTATTGTTATGCCGTGCAATTCTTTGCATGTTTTTATAGAAGAAATAAGAAAAGCGGTTTCTATCCCTGTTTTAAGTATTGTCGAGGAAACTGTGAAATTTTTGAAGTTAAAAAATATGCATAAGGTTGGCATAGTCTCAACTTCTGCCACTATTAAAAATAAATTATACGAAAATGCTTTTGCAAAAAATGGGATAGAATACGTTGCTCCAAACGAATTAGAGCAGGCAAAGATGGGCAAATTCATTCTCAACCTAGTCACAGGTCAACAAAAAAACAGAGATCGCGAAGAACTCATAAGTATAATAAACGACTTTCAAGACAAAAAACTTGATTGTGTTATTCTAGCCTGCACGGATTTACAATTGCTCATTCCGCACCATCCAACACTCAAAATATTCGATACAATGAAAATATTTGCGGACGCGACTGTTCAGAAAATACTAAGGGATTAAAAATACAATCCCCTTAATCCCCTTTATCAAGGGGACAAACATCACCACTTCTCCTCGCCCTGATAAGGGAGAGGTCGGGAGAGGATTGTATTTATATATTCAATTTTTTCACCAAATCCTTATAAACCCCTTCTATATTGTTTAAAACCTCTTTATTCTTATACCTTATTATTTTCAATCCAAATTTTTGTTTTAAAATATTGTCTCTTTCTTTATCCCGTATTTTTTGGAAGTCATGTATTCCACCATCAATTTCAATAACCAATTTTAATTTGGAACAATAGAAATCAACAATAAAAGGACCGATCGGTTTTTGTCGCAAAAAAGTAAATTTTGCAAGTTTTTTACTTTTTAAAATTTTATCCCAAAAAATTACCTCCGATGCAGTTGGTTTTGATCTCAATTCTCTTGCCCTTGAAACTAAATTTTTATCATATGGCAAGAATTTATGTTTCATATTTTCTCCTTCCTTGATAAAGGAAGGTTGGGATGGATTATTGTCTCCCTTCCTTAATAAAGGAAGGTTAGATGGATTATTGTCTCCCTTCCTTAATAAAGGAAGGTTAGATGGATTATTTTCCCCCTTCCTTGATAAAGGAAGGGCTGGGGATGGATTGTATTTTTAACTTTCGTGGCTCAAAGCGATATTTATCAGTTCGCGGGCAATTTTTTCCGCTGCGCCGGGCTTGCCGAAAGTTTTCGCATTTTGCGCCATTTGCGCATAGCCTGCTTTGTCTTCCAAAATCCTCTCAATTTCCGAACATAATATATTGGCAGTCATATTGGCTTCTTCAATAACAACGCAAGCTCCGGCCCGCGCATAACTGAAAGCGTTTTTTCTCGCATGGTCCGCGTTTGAATTGGTAAAAGGAACCAAAATTGACGGCACTCCCCATGATGCTATTTCAAATAAGGTTGACCCGGCGCGGGAAATGATTATGGTTGCGGCGCCTGCTGCCATTTTCATCTGCAAGGGATTTAAATACGAGATAGGAATATATCTTTGTAACTGCTTAGCGTCAGTAAGCACCACTTCTGCCTGTCCGGAAACACTTTTAAAATTCTTAATGCCGGTCTGATGAATAACCAGATAACTTTTTGTAAGCCTCGGCAATGCGTCCAAAATTACGTTATTTATTATTTCCGCGCCTTGTGAACCACCTAGGATAAAAATCACCGGCACATTGCTTTCCTCTATTTTGAAATATTCAAGGGCTTCTTTTTTCGCAGCGGGATGCTCTATTTCAGCCATTATCGGCTGGCCCGTCCAGGCAATGGTTTTTTTAGGGAAAAATTCCTCCGCTTCGGGAAAAGAAACCGCGACCTTCTTTGCAAAGCGTCCGGCCCATTTATTTACCCGTCCCGGTGCAGAGTCCGATTCATGAATCAAGACGGGAATGCGTAAAACCCTGGCCGCGAAAATGGTTGGAAATGACGCATAACCTCCTTTTCCGAAAACAACATCCGGATACACCGAAAACATTTTATATATTGCATTGATGGTGCCAAAAAAAACTTTTATAACATCGGAAAAGTTTTTGAGAGAAAAATAGGTTCTCATTTTACCGGAATTTATTTCTTCGTAAAGAATTCCGTTTTGAGAAAGCATTTCTTTGTCGTAAGGGTTGTCGGAAAAGTAATAAAGCTTAGAACCTATTATATGCTCCTTGTCTATTATCTGATTGACTTTTTGGGCAACGGCGATGATTGGATAAAAGTGTCCGCCCGTTCCCCCTCCCGTAAAAACTATTTTCATATATTTTTTTTCTGGAATTTTGACACATTAAACACGATGCCTATCGCCATGAGATACACCATAAGCGATGTGCCTCCTTGGCTCATAAAAACCAGCGGCACTCCCGTCAAAGGAAAAACTCCGGTTACAGAAGCAATGTGCATAAACGACTGCAATGTAATGAGTATAACAATTCCGTGGACTAAAAGTCCACTAAAAAGGTCGGGTGAACGGTTGGCAATATAAAACCCGCGCAGGAGAAAAAGTATGTATAAAAATATCACCACAGCCGTCCCCGCGAAGCCCAATTCTTCACCCAGCACGGCAAAAATAGAATCCCCCTGCGGCTCCGGCAGATAGTTGAATTTCTGGATGCTTTGGCCGTATCCCCGCCCAAAAACACCGCCCGACCCAAGGGCAATAAGCGACTGCTGAATCTGATAAGAAGAACCTTGTCCGTCTTGCGAAGGATTTATAAAAGTTTTCACCCGGGCCTGCAAATATGGAGTAAAGTAGATGAGAGATCCAAACAAAAGCGCTAAGCCGAAAAATGCGCCAAAAATATATTTTACAGGGACGCCGGAAACAAAAAGCATTGATATGCCGGTAAGAGTGATTAAAATGAAAC
>CAZKWN010000061.1:0-3837 GCA_964556605.1 uncultured Candidatus Saccharibacteria bacterium | reverse complement strand
AACCGCCGCCTACGGCCATTTCGGCAAAAAAGGCCTGCCGTGGGAGAAGATTGATTCCATTAAAGGACGCGAGGGATCGCAAAGACCCTCTGTCTCTAACGGGATCGAAAATGTAATATTAATATAGAATGATATAATATATATCATGGCGGAAGCTACAGACTACACTAAAATAATGTCTAATAGAAAGCTTTTTGACCAAATGGTTTATACTTCTTTGCCTGAGGCTCTTATTATTTTAGATAAAAGAAGAAAAGACTCCGAACTTATGGCAAAGGTGGAAAAATTGTTGAATGGCGACATTCCCGAAATTCTCAAAGCTCAAAAATGCGGCGTACAATTCAGGCAAATTGCTACGCCTAACAACGATACAAAACATTTTCTGAAAATCACAAAAGAGTTCGGGTTGACTCCGGTATTTATGGAGTATCACGATGACAAATTTTCTTCCAACAATTCCTTTAAACGTTCCTTGGGACAGTTGCACATACAAGGTCCGCTCAATAAAAAAAATGAATACAGGATAGAAAAAATCACCATTATGGACTTCAATAAACACAATGGCAAGAAATTAACTAATGTATTGACGAATAAGTCCGAAAAGTTGACGGATTTCCATAGAAAGTTGTTTGAAGTGTGTGATTTACACCATCAAGCCTGTAATTTTTATGACACGTCGAAATGGATTGAATCTCATGGGGCCAAACCATGCGAATATTACCCGAATTTCCTTTTGTTCTTCACTTGTTTTGGAATTTTATTTGAAAATTTTTTATTAGGTAAAGACGAAGGCGAATTTACCAAGACAGTTATTTTACCAGCCATGGAAAAAGTGGGAGAGTTGACGGGAGTAAAACCGTTAATCGTTCCTATGGAGCCATTCGAGGTGGAAGACTCAGATTACTGGACATATTATGACGAAAGAGTTAAATCTTATTTAAAATAAAAATATGAATTGGTTTCTTGTTGCTCTCATAACTCCCTTTGTCCACAGCATCGCGAATTATATTGATAAAATTCTGCTTTCGAAATATTTTAAAAACTTTAGTCTGTTTGTTTTTATTATATATTCGGCGGTCACCTCCATCATAATATTGCCGGTGTTTATTATTTTTGGAGGTTGGGGTATTCTGCATATTCCGCATTACGATATTTTAATCCTAATTACCGCCGGCATTTGCGAGGCGATAGCTATTTATTTTTATCTTTACGCGTTATTCAGGGAAGACGCGTCTGTTGTCGTTCCATTTTTTCAGCTTATTCCGATAGCGAGCTTTATTTTAAGCCGCTTAATTTTAAAAGAAACTCTTTCGCTCTGGCAGATTGTCGGCTCGCTTATCGTCATAACCGGTGCGGCTATTTTGAGTGTTGAGATAGAAGAGGGGAAAGAAATAAAATTCAGAAAGCACGTCATTTTCTCAATGATTGCGATGGCGGTGCTCATGGCGCTCTCCGGAGTATTGTTTAAATTTGTGGCAGTAAGTAATAATTTTTGGCTCTCAAATTTCTGGGAATCTGTCGGATTTGCGCTTGTCGGTACCGTTATTTTTCTTATTAGGAAGGAAGACAGGAACGCATTTTTTGATTCAATAAAAATACATAAATCAAAAATTACTCTCTCTGTTCTCTTGAGTGAATTCTTCACCCTAGGTGGCAATATATCTCTAAATTACGCGTTTTTGCTTGCGCCTATTGCTCTTGTCCGCGTGGTTGAAGGATATCAGCCGGTATTCGTCCTTATTTTTGGCATAATTATCACAAAAATGTTCCCAAAAATTCTGGAGGAGAAAATGAACTGGCGAAACATGGTTCCCAAAATTGCCGCGATTATTATTATTTTCGTTGGAAGTTATTTTGTTTTGATTTAAATTGAAAGAGATTTCACTTAGTAGTATAATGCAAATACAAATATGGACATAAAAAAGGACGACAAACAGTCAAAATATCTTCTGATTGTAATCTGTATACTCGGTTTGTTTGTTGTTGTTTTTAACTACTATAATTTTTTTATTAAAAATGATTATGAGGTGACAAAGCAAATTCCATGCGACCCGACAGTGGATTCTTGCTTCGTTTCAGATTGCGATTCTAATGATTCTACTTGCGACTCTACAACGACCTACAAAAAAATATCAGCTCCCTCTAAGTATGCAGGTTCAGATTATGACAGCTTTTCATGTGTGTCAGGCGACCCCCATTGCCAGATAATAACCTGCAGTGCCGATACTGTTCAAGACGGAGAAAAATGTTTTCAATCCCGTTAGAGATCACTTATGTTTTATTACACATATATCCTAAAGAGTCAGAAGGATGGTAAGATTTACACGGGATTTACAAAGGACCTACGGAAGCGCCTAAAGCAACACAACGAGGGTTTGTCTATATATACAAAAGGAAGGGGTCCATTCGATTTAATATATTACGAAGCGTGCATATTAGAAAGTAAAGCTAGGTCGAGAGAAACATTTTTAAAAACTGGTATGGGCAAGCGCTATCTGAAAAATAGATTAGGCGCTTCCTATCTCTAACGGGATGGAAGATATATATACTCCAATTGAAGAAGCTGGCGAAATAATACGAAAACGCTGGGCAGATATTGATTTGCGTAAAAGGGTAGAAGAAAAACTAAATGGCGATATGCCAGAAATTTTAAATGATGGGCCGCATGGGCTAATTTGGAGATGTATTTGCACTCCTGATGGTGAATTTGAAAGATTTTTGGATTTGTGCAAAAAAGCACATATAGAGCCTGTTGCTTTTGAAAATTCGCAAGATAAATTTTACTCAGGGAATTTCACAAAATATGGTCTAACCAATTTAACTTTTTCCAAAGGGGTAAATAGGAATAATATACATTTTGTTGTAAAAGAAAGAATAATTAACTTTAATGATTCTGGAAGCAAAAGAATGCGTGATATAAATACTTTGTGGGGAGAAAATTTAGTTGATTTCCACCATTTTTTTTTGCAGACAATATTTCCTATTATGAAAGATAAGATTACTGATGTTTCAGAGTGGATGAAAAGAAATGGCGGAACACCAAGAAAGTACTATTTTTCAATCTTGTCTTTTGCCATTTGCCATACAGTCTACTTTGATGATTATGATTTAATAGAGTCTGAGAGCAATTTTATAAGTGAAAATATTTTACCTGCGTTTAAAGAAGTTGAAAAATATTTTGGGATTAAGCCGATTATTGTTAGAATATCAGAAGTGGGTGAACACGAGAGAGACCCTAATTGGTGGTGTTATTCTAAGGAATCCAAAATTATTATGGATAATCACATTAAAGAATACAAATGTTAAATTTTCTATCACATTTTTTTATTAGAGATACATATTGCTATACGCAATTGATTGTGGATCAAGTTTATGTTTCTATACCTCTTTTACTCTACTCTCATATCCCGACTGCCATCATTAGTCTAGTTGCAGGTACTTTTCTCCTGATTAAAAATAGGAAACTAGAGACAAAAATATTTTTCTTTTTAACTTTGGCATTCTTTTTGTTCACTGTGGGGGATTTAACTGAATGGTTTGTTTTCTTTGGGAGAGGTACCGTAATATATGCTCGATCAATAATTGAGGTAGTGGATCCGTTATTATTTGTTCTTTCCTCGTATTTTTTGTATGTGCTTATTAAAAAGAAAGACGTACCTTTGTTGTGGAAAATTATATGGCTTTTGCCATTTATCCCTATGGTTTTAGCCGGTTTTTTACAGAAAAATTTAACTGGTTACAATTGGCAAATTTGTGAATCCATAGAAAACCCAACATGGACTACGGGTGTATATTATGTAGATTTATTTTATTTGATTTCTGCGTTGGTTTTTGCTA
>CAZKWN010000060.1:0-3872 GCA_964556605.1 uncultured Candidatus Saccharibacteria bacterium | reverse complement strand
CATAAGCAAATCGCGGAGCGGCTCCGGAGAGGGAAGTCTGAATGATAAAGTTTTTGTGTGGCGATGCAGATAGGAAAATTCTTCATCTTCGCAATCTAGAATGATACTTGTTGCTTCTGGCCATTCTTCCAGTTTATTTTTTTGCTCTTCCGAAAGAATAATAGAAAATTCTTTAAGCTGAGCCACGTCGCCGATTAAAATAATGCAGGGTTTCTCCGGATTTCTTTTTTTGAGAGTGTAGATGCGATTGACAGTGGAAACATTCTGCGCCTGCCCGACGATTCCGTATATTGTATCGGTCGGCATGACAGCCACCCCGCCTTCCTTTAATACTTCTATTAAATTTTCATCGTTCCAATCCATGGAAATTATTATACTATTAGTGTATTATTAAACCAATAAAATTATGGAAAGAATAATAATATTTTTTGATAAACTGGAAGTCAGAATAAGGGGGAAATTAAGCCATTATCCCGTTTTATATGCCTTTGTTGGAGGCGTTGGGGTTGTGCTCTTTTGGCGCGGAGTCTGGCATACCGCGGACGATATGGATCTAGGGAGCATTTTGTCATTGATAATCGGGTTTATTATTCTTGTTGTGACGGGGGTATTCGTGGCTGAATTTATCGGGAACAAGCTCATCATCTCCGGCCTTATCGGCGAGAAAAAACTTGAAACAAAAGAAGAAGGAGAAATTGAAACAGAAGAAACCCAGCTTAGGAATTTACAGAATACTTTAAACAGAGTGGAGAAAAAATTGTCGGAGTTGGAAGGGGAGGTGGAGAAAAAATAAATCGGGTTAGAAGCTAATAATTATTTATATAAAGACTTAAGTATCTCAAGACCTCGATGGGCCTGCACTGCCATAGCGTTTTTTGTTTGTCCGGTAACAAGAGACATTTCTTTAAGCGTAAGGTCTTGCACATAACGCATTCGCATTACCTTCTGGTATTTTTTAGGGAGGTGCGCAATCAAAAGAAGCGCTTTTTTTCCGTCCAAAATATTATATAGGCGTTTAAAATCATCATCCGGAGCGGGCTCAAAACCTTTTTCAAGAATAAGGTCAAGCGAAGTTGTTTTATGTTTTCTGTATTGGTCTACAATGAGGTTGTTTAAGACATGGAAAAGAAAGGCTTTCATTATTTCTATCTTTCCTCCCTTCACCAAGTAGCTCCATGTTTTTATAAAAGTGTCCTGGACCAAATCTTGTCCGGTAGCGCGGCTGTTCACTTTGAAAAAAGCCCGCGCATTCAGCCCTTTTTCGTAGTCGTGATGCGCCAAAGCTAAAATTTCCTGTAGTTTCTTTTCTTTTTTTTCAGTCATTTATTTAACTCCCGGACCAGTCGAATGGATCCGTACGAGGCGTCTTTCTATTACAAGAGGGATTGTCCAACACGCGCAAACTAAGATTAATTCTCTAGCTTAATTATAGCACAAGACATATTTTAATGTAAAGTTAATAATAGCTTTGTGCTGTTCGCAGTGTTGTAATTATTCAAATCCTACAACGTCTTATAAGTATGAAAACAAAGAAAAATGAAGCGAAGATGAATTTTAAAAAGGCCGGGTCTGATTTTGTGGGAAGTTTTTGGGAGGAAAGCTGGGCATACATTAAAACCGTCGTGGATATTGTGCGAGAGCCGGTTCTAATTTTAGATAAAAATCTTCGGGTGCTCGCAGCCAATGATCCTTTCTATAGAACATTTCAAGTTGAAGCAAAAGACACGGAAAAAAAGATTGTATATGAATTAGGAAACGGACAATGGGACATACCGGACCTGCGCAAACTCCTCGAGGATATTTTACCCAAAAATACTTTTTTCAAAGGCTTTGAGGTTTTGCACGATTTTCCTTTAATCGGGCGCAAGGTGATGATTCTGAATGCCCGCCAGATTCATTTCAAAGAAGATGTCACCTTACAGCCGATAATTCTTCTTGCGATAGAAGACATCACAGAAATAATGGGTGTGGCTGATATGCTGACCCTGCACACTAACCAGTTTGAACACAGAATAGCGGAACGAACGGAAAAATTAGAAATTGAAATTAAAAAATTAGAAAAAGAAATAAGAGATTATAAAAAATAATTATACTTGCTCGGCTGTCACCACCAATCTTTGGTCGTGGGTCCTGTGCAATATTGACCATATTCCGGCGCAAGTAATAAGCTTCAGATAATTGCCGTCATTCTGGTTGAATATTTCCGTTGTTTCCGCACTAGCGGCATAATTTTGAGTTTTGATTACCTTGAAATGTAAAATGCTCCCGCCAACCGTATCTATATAAATATCATCTCCGACATTCAAATTGTCCAGACTGGCAAAAACCGCGGGAAAAGCCAAACCATTATCTACATGCCCGTCAATAACCGCGCTTCCTTTGCTGCCCGGGACAATCCCGTTTTGAAACCAGCCGACATCCGTGAAATTATTTGGCGTAGCCATCTTTCCATTTTTAGCGATACCGATGTATTGTATTTTCGCGTTGACCTTGATAGAGGGAATACGCAGTTGTGTTGGATACGATGTGGGATATGGTGCGGAATAGATTTGCGGCGCGATATTTTTATTTGCTAAACCGCTATTTATTAAATTTGGCGAGGTCATAGGGAGAGGTTCTTGTATCATTGCCGGCGAGGGGGCGGCAGGAGAAGGCAACGTTGTTTCATCTGCCGGAACAAAAAATATGGCCTGCGCCAATATCACACCAAAAAATATAACGACTAAAACTATCAGCAATGTTATAAAAAATATTTTTTTGCTTTTTTTCATATAATTTACTTTAAAAATATCAAAAAACGGATGCTTGCACATCCGTTTTTTGATATTAATTAAGCAGTTATCTTAATTTTTCTAGCGAGATAAAGACCACTACCAACAGCCACTATTGCTAAAGAGAAAAGCAACGCCATGCTAATGAGAGCATTAATTCCGGCTCCGGTAACAGGCAATCCTGGCGTTGATGTGGTGGTAACAGTTGTAGTCGTACCTTGAGTCTGAGTTTGGGTTTGAACTACATTGGTACCGTTGCAAGCGGCGCCAGAAATGATGCTAAAACCATTTAGAGATGTACAGCCATTAAGATACTGTATTGCGACAGCGTTGCCATCACACGGAATACCGTTTGCGATGCTGTATCCCAGTGCCGTAGTACAGCCTGCGATATTCATCGTAGCAACTCCGGTACCATTGCATGGCATGCCATTTGCAGTACTATAACCTAAGTTTGAAGTACAGCCTGCTGGAAACGAAGGAGCGACTTGCGCGTGGGCCGTTTGCGTTCCTACAAATCCGACTGCGCCGAAAACTAAAGTAAGAGAGAGAAAAACGAACAAAATTTTATTTTTCATATAGATGTTTTATTAAATTTAGTAATAATCTGAAACACTAGTTAAAGATAATAAACGACCTATATTATAGAAGTTACCTCCTATTTAAGGCATAAATATGGATTAAAACCATATAAATACCTCATACCTTACTAGTACTGCCGTTTCGTAACTTAAATTATTACAATACAATTGGGTGCCTATCCGGGGTTGAACCGGAACTAAAAGCTCCACAAGCTTCTGTGCTACCGCTACACCATAGGCACCATGTATTGATATTTATACACTAAAAACATAAAATTATAAAGTCTAAAGTAAATATTGCTACTTGTTCGTAAAAAATATGTCATAATGCCAACATGACAAAAAAAATTTTTACTTATCTGGGTTTGCTTCTGGTTGCGGTGGGGCTGGCCGTATTTTTTATAAAATTGCACTCAGACTCTAAGATAAATGCAACAAAACTTGAATCTGCGGCTGTGGTAGCTACTAATTCAAATCCATCAATTACATCTCCTATTCCGGGAGAAGCTGTGGGTTCGCT
>CAZKWN010000059.1:1632-3875 GCA_964556605.1 uncultured Candidatus Saccharibacteria bacterium | reverse complement strand
TAAATGAAGAAACAATGAAAGTTAATGATATATGTTCGAAAGGTATAGAAAAGAATATTTTTGAAAAAATGAAAACAAAGTGGCGCCAAGCATGGAAGGGACGCTTAGTTACAGGCTTATTACTTGGAGGAGCAGCTATGGCCACAGGTGGTACAGTCGCAGGCGCTTATTTTGTAGGAGCAAGAGCTGTTGTGGGAGGTATAGGTACATATGTTGGAGCGGAAGCCTTTTTTGAAAACCCAAAATTTTTTAGTCTAGAATTTCAAAGACTAGGACGATTAGTGGGGCATATGGGGCTTGTTAATGAAATTGAAAAAGATGGAAAAAGGGAACCTCTTTCCATCACAAAGACCCTCGATGATAAGATTCGTGAAATACCTGCTGAGGAGATAAGGAATGAAGCTGCTCGTTTAAGAATGTTGCAAGTAGAAAAAGGAGTCTCAATAGAAAATGCAGGTCCGAATAAAGAAATAATTCTAGCAATACTAAGAAGAGATAATGAACTAACAGTTGAAGCAGTAATGAAGGGTGCGCTTTTAGAAAAAGACCCTACTAAGAATTCTGCCAACATACTTTCTGCAAGATTTGCAAAAGAGATTGAAGTCGGACACATACTAGAAGAAAAACATACCGACAAAGAAAGAATTAAGAAAATAGCCAGAAAGAGTCTCGCTGCAGTGGCTGGTATAGGGCTCGGCTGGGTTGTTGGCGGAAAATTACTCCAACACCCAGCCTCCGCAGGGGTTCCTCATGCCGGAGTTCCTTTAGAGCCTTCGCATGTCGTGGGAGGAGCTGCCGTCATTGAACATATCCCTAACCATATTGTTCATGCGGGAGATAACACTTGGAATATAGTTGAGGAATATTTAAAACACAATAATCCACAAATGGCTGGGTTAAGTCCAGAGGCTCAACATAATATGATTAGCGGGTTTGTAAATAAACTTGAGGGAATGAATCCGGATGCTCTGAAACACATAGGAATTTCAAGTGGCAATGTAAACCTTTTGCATCCCGGTGTTGATTCAATAAATTTGGATGCCTCTGGTTTTTTTGACCACGATTCTCTTGCCAATTCTTTCACTCACGCACAGCACCTTACCCCCGAACAACTGCAAAACATTGGGTTGAATGATCACGAAATAGCTAGATACGCCGCTGAACATCCTGGTTCGCCTATAAATAGTGCCATAATTGAAAAAGACATCCTGCACCACGGAACGACGCCCGGCACAGGAAATCTTGACCAAATTAATAATGGAGCTTCAGAAGCCGCAAGCGCAAATGCCCCGCTAGATGGAGCTGCTCCAGAATTCCATCCATTTGCAAATCATATTCCTCCTGAAGATGCAGTTCTTCCCCCAGGCGCTCATGTTTCAACAGAACACGGCGAAAAAATAGCAGGAGCTCATAACAGTTTGTTGACTCCAGAAGATTCATCTTCGGCAGGCTCGGCGGATATTTACGAAGTTTTTGAAAAAAATCCTCTTCATCTTTCCAGTCAACAATTAGGGGTAGTTAATAATGTTTATGGAAGTGCTTTGACTCATATGTCTCCGGAAGGCTCGACGCATTGGTCTTTGATGAAAGGTTTAGATGTTAGTGATGTTTTAAAGCATCATCGCGCCGCCTATGAACAAGCCGGCGGGTATCGTCCTATGATGGATTATCTTGATAAAGTTAAAAGGATTACAAAAGTCAAACCATGGGGTGAGGGTATTTTTAATCTTCATGGAAGAGAAACAGTAGAGCATTATGTAATTAGGGCATTGCAACAAGCGGAATCAAAAGGAAGAGACATAAGCAATCTCTTCTAAACCAGTAAAAGTAAAATAATAATCAATGTTGTGTTAAGATGGTGTGCATGGAAGACCATCTAAAAGGGCTAAATAATGAGCAGAAAGAGGCGGCGCTTCATATAAAGGGTCCGCTTCTTATTGTCGCCGGAGCGGGCGCGGGGAAAACAAAGACTATAACGCATCGAATCGTAAACTTAATAAAAAACGGGGTGGCGCCGGAGAAAATTCTGGCCGTAACTTTTACCAACAAGGCTGCTAAGGAAATGCGCGAGCGGATTATCGCGGAAATTAAGAAGAACGCCAAAGGGCAGGATAAAATTCCTTTTGTCAGCACTTTTCACTCTCTGGGAGTTTATATAATAAAAGAAAATGCCAGACTACTGGGGTTGACCAGATATTTCACGATTTTGGATGAATCGGATGCCACTTCGCTCATCAAAGAAA
>CAZKWN010000059.1:0-1532 GCA_964556605.1 uncultured Candidatus Saccharibacteria bacterium | reverse complement strand
AAAATTTTCGCCCACGCCTCGGCGGGGCAAGCCGGACAAATGGAAGATTTGCCAATTAAAATGAGAATAAAAATAAATAATTTTTATCAGACGCTGGAAGAAATAAAAGAAAAAATAAAAAAGGAAAAAGTCAGCGCGGTGATAAAATTTGTGGTTAAAAAGTCAGGCATTGAGGCCGAGCTTTCGGGCGGGGGAGAGGAAGATATGGAAAGATTGGAAAACATAAAAGAGCTCGCGACCCTCGCGCTCAAATATGACAATCTGGAGAATGGGGCAGGTGTAGAAAAGCTTTTAGAGGATGCGTCTTTGGCATCGGATCAAGATTCGCTTATGATTAGCGAGGAGAAAAAAGAAAAGAAAGAGGTAAATGCAATCAAATTAATGACCGTACACGCGTCAAAAGGCCTTGAATTTAAATATGTTTTTGTCTCCGGGATGGAAGACGGGCTTTTCCCTCACCAAAGGCAGGGCAACGGACAGAGTGGGGAAGATAGCGAGGAAGAACGCCGGCTTTTTTATGTGGCAATCACCCGCGCCAAGGAAAAATTGTTTTTATCGTTTGCGAATTTCCGCACAATTTTCGGCTCGCGCAACATCAACGCGCCGTCGGAATTTATTTCGGACATTCCTGCGGATTTATTGGAAAAAGAAGGAGAAGCGAGCGGAATAAAAACAATATACCTTTAGATTAGTTATAAAGTTTATAAAGTAGAAAGTTCATAAAGTAAAATGCAAATACACAGAGCGAAAAAATCATTAGGGCAAAATTTTATGAAATCGGAGCCGGCGCTCCGCAAGATTATTGAGGCGGGAGAAATAAAACCTGACGATATTATTTTGGAAATCGGCCCGGGAAAGGGAGCGCTTACAAAAAAGCTTTTAGAAAATGCAGGTGTGGTTATCGCTGTAGAAAAAGACCGCGAACTTTTTGAATTTTTGAAAGAAAAATTTACCGAACAAATAAACTCCGGTACTCTCGTACTAGTACATGAGGATATATTGGATTTTGATATCACAAAAGCTACGCAAAATATTGCTTTGAGAAACATTGCGCAGGCTGGCGAGCCGAGCATAGCAATTTCCCAACAGGGAAATATGCGTGTTGAGCAAAGTAATGTTTTGCGTAGCTTTAAAATTATTGCCAACATACCTTACAACATCACCGGGGCGATTTTGAAAAAATTTCTGGCGGAAAAAAATCAGCCGGAGCGCATGGTGCTCTTGGTGCAAAAAGAAGTTGCTAAAAGAATCACCACCCCTAGCCCCTCCTCCACAAGGAGGGGAGGGAAAGAGAGTTTGCTTTCTATTTCCGTCAAAGCTTATGGCGAACCAAAAATGATAATGAAGGTGCCGGCGAGATATTTTTCCCCGGCGCCAAAAGTTGACTCGGCAGTAATTTCCATAAAAAATATTTCTAGGAAGAATTTCGCCCCGACCAAAGTCGGGGCTCCGACACAGGTCGGAGAACAAAGATTTTGGGAAATAGTAAAAGCCGGATTCGCGCACAAAAGAAAAAAACTTTCCAGCAATTT
>CAZKWN010000058.1:0-4079 GCA_964556605.1 uncultured Candidatus Saccharibacteria bacterium | reverse complement strand
CAAAGTCCCATGAGAAATGGTCTGGCCGGGGTGGGGGGCCCCGGAGATCCGAGGACCTTTTGAATGGGAGCTTTGGACGTCCCCGATTCTTTTTTTCGCTATTTCTTTTCCGCATACCGGACACTTGTCCACCATTTTAAATTTCTTTTCTTTCCCGGTGCGCATGCGCGCCAGCACTTCCACCACTTTTGGAATCACATCGCCGGCCTTTTCTATCACAACTGTGTCCCCTATCCGCAAATCCAAGCGCTCTATTTGGTCCATATTGTGAAGGGTCGCCTTCCCGACCATAGAGCCTGCTACCAAGGTCGGCTCAAAAATAGCGAGCGGTGTGAGCACCCCGGTCCGCCCGACATTTATCTTTATATCTTTCACCACCGTCGTCGCCTTTTCAGCCGGATATTTAAAAGCAGCCATATATCGCGGAGCTTTTCCGACAACACCCAAAATTTCCTGCAGTCCTAAATCATCCACCGATATCACAACGCCGTCAGTGCCGTATGAAAAATTTGGACGTATTTTTTCAAATTTTTTTATGAAACCAATAACCTCGTTCAAATCTTTGCATAACGCATCGTTTGAATCAACTTGGAAACCCAAATTTTTTAAAAAAGTATGCTTGTCTGAATGAGTAACAAGGTCGGACCTTTTTGAATTCCCAAGGTCCGACCTTAAAAATTCAACTTCAGCGATGTCGTAAGCAAAAAAATCCAGTTCCCTTTCTGCCGAAAGCTTCGGATCTAACTGGCGCAAGCTTCCCGCCGCCGCATTTCTGGTGTTGGCAAAAAGAGGCTTTCCTTCTTTTTCATTTTTTTTATTTAAAGAAATCAGAGTTTTTTTAGACATTATCGCCTCGCCTCTGACTTCCAGATATTCGGGCAAAGAAAGGTCGGACCTTTTTGAATTCCCAAGGTCCGACCTTAAAGAGAGAGGGATAGAATGTATCGTTTTTAAATTCTCCGTAATATCTTCTCCGATAAACCCGTCTCCCCTGGTCGCCCCCCGCACGAGCTTGCCATTCTCGTAAATTAATGATACCGCCAATCCGTCAAATTTTACTTCGCAAAAATAATTCACCTCACCCCCTACCCCCCTCTCCTTGTTAAGGAGAGGGGGTAATAGTTTCTTAATTCTATTCTCCCAATCACGCAATTCCTCCTCGCTAAAAACATCGTTAAGTGAAAGCATTCTGTTTTTATGCTTAACCTTCACAAATTTATCGAGTGGCTTTCCCGCTACTCTATTTTCCGGAGCATTCGGGTCCGCAAATTCGGGATATTTTTTCAAAAGTTCCTGCAGTTCCCGATTTAAAGAATCATAAACATCATCGGTGACGCCAGGCGCGTTTTCTATATGATATGCGCCTCTTAGCCGAGCGATTTCATCGCGCAATTTTTTTATTCTTTTTTGAGCATCAAGCCTCTGCATATAAAGCCTAGTAGTTTACGTCTAATTCTCGTTCCACAGTATTTGATGTCGGGGTGCAGTTTCCCGCGCTAGTTTGATTATTGTATCCATTAGAAACAACGCTTATAGCTGTGTAATAAGAAGTTTGATCATTGGGATTTTGACTATTAGTTGTTTTGGTTGTCTTTGTGATGCTTACCATGGCACAACTTAAACCTTCACCGCCTAAGCCAGTATAAGTATAAGGACCATACGGAATAGTTGCATTCAATGTCAGTAATGACGGTGGCGGGTAGGTAGCAGGATTTTTATCTAAATAAAGCACCTGCTCAGAACCCGTGTCAGCGGCAAAAAAAGCATCATTCGTGCTTTGGGCTGAAGTGCTAAAATTAACTTCTTTAAGGGCAATATCAGCCATGCCCAAGGCGATTGAAAGAAAAATAGCCGCCAGCGTAACCGCAAAAAGTAATACGAACCCTTTATTTTTTTTTAATTTACGTATAATCATAACTATTGCGTCCAATTAAATAAATCTTCTGAAAAAACCGCTTTATCAACGTTGGAGCCTTGGTTCCAGTCAACCTCTGAAAATATTTCTACTTCATCGGGGTTAGAAGGGATGGTTTTCATCCAAATTTTTCGAGTTAAACCAGAGTCGGTACTTCCGGCAACGTTAACATTGTTATAATTTCCATTATTATCTAAGTATAGTTTGCAATTAATTGAGTTGGTTCCACATTTAAAAAAAGAAATTGAGCTGGTTGGACGAACTGAGTCATCAAAGCCGCAACTATTATTAGCGTCGTCTGTACATTGAGCTAATGTTGATGTAGCTTTAAACGCATTCCAGTTAAGAGCAGGCATGGCACTTGTGTATAAAACATAATTATCACGTATATTTCTGACATATTCAATGCCTTCCTGCGCCAGATATTCGGCTGTAATTTTTTGTTTAGCATAAGAAGTATTGCTGATGCTGGATGCTAAAACTGACAACATCCCCAGAATTGAAATAGTGAAAATGGAAATGGCGACAAGTGTTTCCACTAGAGTAAATCCTGAATTTATCTTTTTCTTTTTTAATAAATTAAATTTCATATTTATATATCTATCTGCCTTTGAGAAACTGAGGTTTGTAAAGAAAAAGATGTAGTGATGTTTTCGTAAGGTATTGTTCCGGTAAATTTAATGGTAATAAAAGGTTGCTGATAATCAGCCGGCGTGGCCGTAGGAGGCTCAGCTCCAACTATTGAAAAGCCGGAATTTGCGCTTATAGCGGCTTCGGTAGGAGTCAGCGTTACCCAAGTTTGTCCGCCGTCTTCAGTTCTTATTATATAAGGGTTGGAACCATCGGGAGGAGGAACAATTTCGTATGCCCATGGAGGGCCACCGGCAGAAGGTTCAAAAGCAATCCCCCCGCAATTTTGGCCGTTTGTTGGTGTAATAGGACTCGAAATAGTGCCGCCAGCTACACCGCCAGAAATGCATTGATAATTGTATCCGGTTCTTAAATTCCTAGATATATCGTCCATAGTAAAACTCAGACTATCCATAATTGAGCGCATGTTTTGTGATTTATTATGCAGTAAATTCGCATTCAGCAAAGCATTCATGCCCGCAATAACAATAACAATAAAAAGAGAGACGGCGATCATTGTTTCTATCAGTGTATATCCTTTTTCATTGTTATTTTTATTTTGCATTTTTTGTATTATTACAATCCAACATCAACAACCTAAAGCTTGGCCGCTAATCTGCACTCTGCCCGAAGGATATAATTTGATAAAAGCTGTCGGCTCGCTATTGGGTGAAGCCACGGTAATTTGAACACAGGAAACAGTTGGCAATTTAACAACGCCTGAATATAATACTGCTCCGGAACTTGGTCTAGAAAAAGTAATAGTCAGATTTGGTATGGAACCAGAAACGCAAGAACCGGCTGGAGATGGACAAATAACACTTATGCCAGTGACAGGTATAATATAATTATTTTTTTTAATAGTATATTTGCTTATGCACTCCCCTCCTGGGCAAGCAGCGCCGTTGAACAAATTATTATTGTCAAGATCAGCAAAGTAAATGAAATCTTTGCTGTCAGCGCCGTTAATGTCTGGAGTAGAAGTAGAGCTGAAATAAACTCCATAAGATGGTTTCCATGGCGTGCTGGGGTAACCAGGATTATCAGGAATATATCCTATCGGCGGTAAAAGGCCACTCAACGCTGAATTCTGCGCCTGCACAACTTGCAAGGCAATATCATTGGCTAAATTTGTAATATCAACTTTCGCTTCAAAGCCTCCATAACTAAAAATTGCCACGGTAGACAAAACCGCAAAAATAGCCAGGACAACAACGAGTTCTATAATAGTCATCCCGTTAGAGGTAGGAAATACTCCGCATTTCCGTAGTAATTTTATTTTATGTAAAAAATTTATCATCTAACTGTCATTATACTATATTTTTCCAATTGAAAACTATGCGACCTCTAACGGGACTAAAAAAACCCAAAAAGACGCAGACCAAAAATAAACGCTAAAAATGCGCCGAAAACCAGATAAGGGGCAAAGGGAATCTCGCTTTTCATTCCATATTTTTTGGAAAAAACGACAAGAGCGAGCCCGACAATAGCTCCAGTCCAGAAAGCAAGTACCATTCCGGAAAGCCCTTGAGAA
>CAZKWN010000057.1:0-4083 GCA_964556605.1 uncultured Candidatus Saccharibacteria bacterium | reverse complement strand
GCGATATTCCTTTTTTCCTTAAGGGAGAGGCGGAGCTGACGGTTACCGAAAAATTTCAGTAACAACAAAAGGGGAGGAGAGATGTCGGATGTTGGGCTAGTTTTGTGGATTGTATTTGCGATCGTGTTTGTTTTCCGGTTGCGTGACTTTGGGAAATTCTTGAGAGAGCGTAGGAGCGCGGAAAAAGAAGTAGCGCTCGGGCTCGGGCTTGTTATGACGCTTGTGGTTATTTCCCTTTTCTCAATTTTCTGTGCGGTGGTGGGAATCGCCGCACTCGTGGGAGCAGGTGAAATAATCATGTCAGCGTTTGGTTCTCTGACCATCGGTTCGCTTGCTATTTACCTGTTTGTCTAAGATTCAGGAAAGGAGAAAAAAATGATCGCGGTGGTGATGTCTAGCACCGAAAATCAGTTTTGCTGGGTTAAAGGAATAGCGTGCGTGCTTGCGCTCGTTGCGTATGTGTCAATAAACAAATACGGTTCGCCGTAACTGTAAATAGCATCGGTCAAACTGAGAGACCGAGAAGTTCTCAGCACATCGGGACCAACGCAAAAATTTGCGTTCAAGTCCACAGAGACCCCAAAGGCAATCGCCGGCGGGGTTTTCATTTTGCCTTTTTAACATTGACAAATCGCTTATTTCCTGCTATACTATTGAAGTATCGTTCCTTGAATTTATATGGGAGCGAAGGAGGATGAGTCATGACGGCAGTGTTGGGATGGATGCTTGTTGTTTTCACAGCTATCTGTGCAGTATTGGAAGTCCACAAAGCGCCACGTAAACGGCTTCTTGCGTTTGCGCCCCTTAACCTATTTTATGTCATATGCCTCGCTGCTTCATTTGCCATTAGCGGGCATATTTCGGTGATAGCAATTTGCATTATGGCCGCTGTTGGCTTCGTGCTTTTCCTTGCAAGGAGCTCATCGGCTGTCTGAGTCCTGAAGTACGATTCAGAAAAAGGAGGAAACTATGCCGTATAATCCGGGAGCAGCATTCCCTGTGACTTTAATAATTGGGGGATGTGTTGCACTAGGCGCTTGTGGATTTCTTGTGGGTCCGAAGATGGGTTGTACTGGGCTCATTGTTGGCCTCGTAGTTGGAGCTGTGTGGGCACACGCCTGGTTTAAGAGATAAGTTCTCAGCGAATTATCGGACTGGTGAAGCAACATCGCATCATCGGTTCTCGAAGCCCTGAGGTGTACGAAAGTCGCCCAGGGTTTTCTTTTTGTCTTTTTTGTAAAAAATTACTGTGCTATTATTAAACACATGAATGAAGGATTGGATTTTAATAAACCGGTTAATAAACCAGAACAAAAACAAAATAGTTTTGAGGAGCAGTGGAATAATCCCAAACATGTAAAAGTTATTGGTTCTGGTAAAAGAGGTCTTATTGGGGAGTATTTCGATGTTCATGATATTTCGCCGGAAAAACCAAAAACAGAAGTGCCTACCGTCATTGCTTTGGGTTGGGGAGCGATACCGGAATCAAGGAAGAAGCATGTGAAATACCTGGTGGAAAATGGACGAAGAGTTATTTCTTCCGATACACCTCATGGTATTTCAGCGGAGGGTAAAGAGGGCTATCCGGGTATAGAAATAGAAAAAATGACGGCCCTTATTGAAACATTAAGAGCTTCGGGAATAAATATAAAAGAAGATGGAACAGCTACGGGGCAGATTGATTTAGTGGCTCATTCGGAGGGAGCTATTTTTTCCATATTGCTTGCTTATTTTTATCCGCAACTGGTCAGGAATTTAGTGCTTGAAAATCCGGCTGGTTTAGCCGGGAAAACAAATATTGGAATATTTACCATGCGATGGCTTAGACAAATGAAACAACAAAAATTAAAGGAGTATAAAGAAAAAGCAGCCAAACCGGAAAATTATCTTTCCGAGGTGCTCAATAGGAATTTTTCCAAAGCAATTGAATCGGTTTCAGCCATAAGCGCGGCAGACATGAGAGAAATGTTGAAAGAAATAAAAGCAAAAGGGGTAGGGGTGGCATATATTACTACAACCGAAGATAAATTTTTCCCGTCTGAAAAATTAACAAAAGGGCTGACTGGTGAATATGCAGATAAAGTTTATGTCAGGGATGGAACTCACGATTCCACGTACTACAGACCCGAAGAATTTGCAGGTCTTGAAGATAAAGCAATAGATGATTTAGAAGCTAAAAAAGAAAAAAAATAATCAATGCGCCACGGTAAAAGCTATTACTTTTCGCGCGCCGGCTTGGCGGAGAGTTTTTCGCGCTTCATTTAAGGTCGCGCCCGTGGTGGTGATATCATCTATCAGGATTATATTTCTATTTTTTATCAGACTTGCGCTTTTTTCTAAATTTTTTACCGCGAATGTGCCGGTCATATTTTTCAATCTGACCCGACGGTCTTTTATGCGTGCCTGATGTTCGGTGTCTTTCGGCTTGATTAAAATGTCGTTTGCAAAAGTAAACAACCCCCTTGCATCCCCCTTGTCAGGGGGACACCTCTCCCCAACCCCTCTCCTTGGCAGGAGAGGGGCGAAGGGGTGAGGTAGGCTCCTTCCTTGACAAAGGGAGGCCGGGAGGGATTGGTTTCTCATTTCCGACAGGCGCATAATCTCTCGGCAAATTAATTCCGCCTGATTGAATCCGCGTTCGCGGTATCTTTTTCTTGACAGGGGAATGGGAATTAATATGGCGTTGTTAAAATTTTCCAACACGGATAATTCGGATAATTCCTCCATCATTTTGCCGTAGATACTTTCCGCAAAAACATTTGCCAGCTGTTTTTTACCTCCGTATTTGAGAAGCCACAGCGATTTTTTAATAATCGGATGGCGATAGTCGTATAAAGGGAAAATCCATGTCGCGCTTTCCCGTTCCGCCGGAGGCGCTTCGCTCAAACAAACCAAGCACAATAGAGTGCCGGTTTTTCCACATGCGATGCATTTTGCCGGAAAGACCAAATCCAATATACTGTCCAATATAGTGTTTAAAAACATTGTTTATGGTATAATTTTAGCACAAAATGGAAATTAATAATTTGCTTAAAAATCTTTTTTCTGGCCTGAAGAAGGGAAGCGGCGGGGGAGACAGCGCCATCGGTGTTGATATTGGTTCTTCCGCAATCAAAGTTGTGGAAATTAAACGAAAAGGAGGAAGAGCTATGCTCGAAACTTACGGGTCAATCGCGCTCGGCCCTTACAATGACCTTGATGCCGGCAACATTACCAACCTTCCTTTGGAAAAAATCGTACCGGCGCTAAAAGAAGTTTTAAAGCAGTCCGGTGCGACAAACACCTCTCTCGCTATTTCTATCCCGATACAATCGAGCTTGATTTTTACCATTGAACTTCCGGCACAGATAAAGAATTCCGAAATAGCCGCAATTATTCCAATTGAGGCCCGCAAATATATTCCAATTCCGATTACCGAAGTATCAATTGATTATTTTGTATTGCCCAAAAAAGAAGCTTCTTTTTCGGAAATGAATTCCGACAAAAGCAATGCCGATCTGCCCAAGGAAGAAAATGGGGAAAAAATCGATGTGCTCGTGGTGGCGACCCAAAACGACGCGGTTGCCCTGTATCGTAGAATCGCATCGGGATGCGGAGCGGAAGCATCCTTTTTTGAAATTGAAATATTTTCTTCCATACGGGCAAATTTTGAACATGAGCTTTCTCCGGTCTTGCTGATAGACTTCGGCGCTTCGCGTACCAAGCTCTCGATTGTTGAATTCGGCCTGGTAAAAGTTTATCACACGATAGAGAGGGGCGGATCCGATATTACTAATTCAATTTCCAAGTCTTTGGGCATTTCTTTCGGAGAAGCGGAAAAAATGAAAAAAGAATTCGGCTTTTTTGAAAATCCAGCGGAGAAAAGCTTAGCCGATATTGTTAAAGTCCATATTGATTATATTTTTTCCGAAACTAACAATGCGCTTTTGGGATACGAAAAGAAATATGGCCGGACTATCAGCAAAGTAATATTTACCGGCGGCGGGTCTCTCTTGAAGGGGCTGAAAGAAGTAGCCGCGAATAACTTCCAGGCGGAAATAGAAATCGGCCATCCTTTTTCCAAGGTCGGCGCTCCGGAATTCC
>CAZKWN010000056.1:0-4222 GCA_964556605.1 uncultured Candidatus Saccharibacteria bacterium | reverse complement strand
GCTTGCCGCTATGATCAGAGAGAATAAAATTCACGCTATCTCCTGTACCGGCGCGAATCTGGAAGAATCCGTTTTCCGGCTGGTGGCGCACAAGAGCTATAAAGATTATCCGGATTACCGATATTTTACCAAAGAAGACGATGAGGCGATTCTAAACAGGGGAGAGCGCAGGGTGACGGATACATCCATTCCCGAGGAAGAAGCTTTCCGCGTCGTGGAGCCGGTTATTTTAAAGCGCTGGAAAGAGGCGGAAAAAAACGGTACCCGTTTTTTTCCGCATGAATACTTTTACCAGATACTTTTGTCGGACGAATTGAAAGGCAAACCTGCCTCGCCTGGAAACGCGAGTCAAGGCGGGTACGAAGGCAATCCGGAAGACTGCTGGCTACTGGAAGCCGCCAAAAAGAATTTGCCGGTTGTTGTGCCTGGCTGGGAAGACTCAACCTTGGGAAATATTTTTGCCGGATATTGCAAGACAGGTGAAGTAAAACCCTCGGTGATGAAAACAGGCGTGGAATATATGATGTATCTTTATGATAAATATCAGGAGCTTTCCAAAGATGGCGCGGGGCTGGGATTTTTCCAAATTGGCGGAGGTATTGCCGGAGACTTTCCGATTTGCGTCGTGCCTTCCATAAAATATGATTTGAAAAAGCCGGTGCGCCCGTGGGGATATTTCTGCCAGATTTCCGACAGCACGACTTCCTACGGCTCGTATTCCGGCGCCACTCCGAACGAAAAAATCACTTGGGATAAACTCTCCAAAGACACTCCGATGTTCGTGATTGAATCCGACGCGACCATCGTCGCTCCGCTTATGTTTGAAGCCATCTTAGACAGGTATACTTTGAGCGAAAAATAATCTCGTACATAGTCTTTGACTTATGTGCTTCACTATGTCAGGATTTAGACGGACATGTTTTTCTGTCTTGTCCGAAGTTAACCTGGGAGGAAGAGTAATGGGAGAAACAGGGATAACAGGAGTTAACAAGGCCGTAAAAAACGTAAAAAAAGGGCCATACAAATCTGTTTCTGTAGTTTTCTCAGACAGTGTCTTGGCCTCGGAGGCTGCCAGGCTGGCGGCAAAAGCCAAGCGGTATGCGGAGGCCGTCGCGGTGGCGGAGACCCTCGCCTTACAGGGTTCAAAGAAGAGTATAAAGGCGCTTCTTGAAGCCGAAGCAGCCTTTGATGCTCTCACTCAAGTTGTTATTGAGGAGCTGGAAGGAGGAGTAGTCCTCGACTCCTGAATGCAGTTATATCAGCGCCGGCGGACCTTCGGGTTCGCCGGCATTGTACTTTATGGCACTTTTTTTATTTTTAATATATTATTTAGAGTGGATAGAAGCTTGCGTGAACTGCCTTAGGGGGCCAAATGAAAAAAGCTAAGGTGTTCAGTGTCCCAGTTGTTCCTGCGGAAGAAGTCGCTGAAGTTGTGAAGAGAGCAAAAGCTCTCGGCGGAGCTATTGCAGAAGCTGGTTGTCGAGTAAAAAGCATAAAGAATAGCCCCGCCGTTGATGGCGCTATCAAAGATTTAGTGGAGGCCTTTGTTGAAGCCAAAAACAGCCGATATGTAAACTAGATTCAGTCAGTATGCCCGCGAACTCAGGAAGAGTTCGCGGGCTGAAGTATTTTATGGCGTAATTTTTTTATTTTGTTAAAATATTTACATGAGAAAAATATTATTGTTCTTGGTAATTATTTTTTCAGTTTTAATTTTAAATGGAGGAGTAGTAGAAGCATCGTATCATTTCTCAAATTTTAAAGGCCGTCCGCCGATACATATATATGGCGGAGCGACTAAGGCGCCGGGCGGGCTTTCACCTTCGCAAATAAAAAGTTTCTATAATCTTCCGGCTTCCGGCGGACACGGCACGATTGCGATTGTCGGAGCGTATGATGATACTTCCATAGAAAAAGATTTAAACGATTTCAGTCAGACTTTTGGTTTATCAATGTGCACGACGGCAAACGGATGTCTGGAAAAGCACAAAATGGCATCTAGCGTGAAAAGTAATAGTGGCTGGGCGATGGAAACGACGCTTGATGTGGAATGGTCGCACGCGATTGCTCCGCAGGCAAAGATTCTCTTGGTGGAAGCGACGACTCCCTCCGGCGCAAACCTGCTCAAAGCGATAGATTATGCGGCCAGCCGAAAAGACGCGAGCGCCATTTCCATGAGCTGGGGCGGAGCGGAATTTCCGGAAGAGCTTACTTTGGATTCTCATTTCAAAAGCGTTTCCGGCGCGCCATTTTTCGCTTCCTCCGGAGATAATGGCGCGGGCGCTTCTTGGCCGGCGTCTTCGCCATCTGTGATTGGCGTGGGCGGGACAACGATAGCTCTCAAAGCGGGTGGCACATTTTCTAAAGAAACAGCTTGGGCGGGGAGCGGAGGCGGAGTGAGCGCTTATGAAAAAGAGCCGGCTTTTCAAAATGGATATTCAATTCCTAAATCCGGCGGAATGCGGGCGATTCCGGATGTTTCCTATGACGCGAATCCGGCTTCCGGCTTTTCCATCGTCCGCGGTGGCAAATGGTATGTCGTCGGCGGGACTTCGGCCGGGGCGCCGCAATGGGCGGCCATTGCGGCGCTCGGCTCCGGCGTAAATATTTCTAATCTTTACACCGATAAAGGCGGAGACAGCAACGGGAATTATTTCCGCGATATTTTGACCGGCTCAAACGGCGATTGCGGATATTACTGCTCCGCGCGCAAACATTACGACTACGTCACCGGCCTCGGCAGCCCGCTGACGGATAATTTCTAATCCCGTTAGAGATCACTTATGTTTTACTACACATACATCTTAAAGAGCCAGAAGGATGGTAAGCTTTACACGGGGTATACAAAGGACCTACGGAAGCGCCTGAATCAACACAACAAAGGTCTATCAACATATACGAAAGGTAGAGGCCCATTTGTTTTGATATATTACGAAGCGTGTTTATTAGAAAATAAAGCAAAGTCGAGAGAGTTATTTTTAAAGTCGGGAATGGGTAAGCGTTATCTTAAAAACAGATTAGGCGCTTCCTATCTCTAACGGGACTAAAATATGTACATCCATGTAAAAGTCACGGCCGGGGCAGGGAAGGAATCTTTTGAGAAAAAATCGGAAGATCATTTTGAAATTTCAGTCAAAGAAAAAGCTGAGCGCAATATGGCGAATGCCCGCGTTCTCCAAATAGTCGCGGAGTATTTTAAAGTTTCAAAAAATAAAGTAAGGATTATCAACGGCCACCAACATCCCAGTAAATTAATTGTGATTGAGAAAAAATAAAGCCAGCAAATTCCTCCCCCAAGGTTTTTCTGCTGGCTATATGAGGGTTTATTGGACCCCTCAACCATTTTAATAGTATATAATATTTTTTATTAGATGTCAAGAGGCTTTCTCTTTTTGTATTTGATAGTTAAAAAAGTGACGATAGCAGCCATTACCAAGTTTGCTCCATTTGCCGCAAAGATAGTGTAGTTGTGGTGCACATAAGCATCAGTACTGACGATGATGAGCGCCGAGCAAACAAGCAGATACATGGAAACGCTAATACTCTCCGAGTTTTTTGTTTTTAGTAATTTAATAATCTGTGGAATTCCGGATGCCACAAACAAAAATGTCGGTAAGTAAAAAATAAAATTTAAATTCATGATTTGAGTATACACTATTTTTAATTTATAAAAAATAATAGCCGACTACATTGAGCCGGCTCTATTATTTCAAATCAAGAGTTATGAGGACTCTCTCCTCGCTTGGTTTGCGCCAAGCACGCCTCCTTACAATGAGATTTTTATAAGATTTCTCAAAGGAGAGTTAATTACTACTAACGCAATAAATGCGACAATAACAATCAATACTGTTATTGCGACGATTGCACCCATCATCCTCCATATGAATGGGAAGAAACAGGCACAACAAAAGAACGAAAATACTACAACGAATGCTAATAATTCTTCCACGTTGCACTCCTTCTCGGGGATGAACTTCTTGCTTAATATGTCATGTTTTGACCATAAGTCAACGGCATTTGCCGTTAGGAGTGGAGCGAGCACACCGCGACTTTTTCCTACCGATAAATCTATTCCGTTTATGTTTACTGTGAAGATACCTTCTCCACTAAAGAGTGGGGTAGATTATGGGTTTAGATCAACTAAAAGTTATAAATTGATGGATTAATTAATAAATTTATCCACAGGTAAATATTTCAATGAGTTTCGGAAATATGGTATAAT